>JAZLIU010000150.1:0-11584 GCA_045617565.1 Oscillospiraceae bacterium | reverse complement strand
AATTTTGCTCGTTGCGCTGCTCGTGGCGATGACGATGGTGACGGTGTAGGAGGTAGGGATGCAGTTTTTGCGACAATGGCTGCTCGGCATCGTGGCCTGTGCGCTGCTGGTGAGCTTTTGCGAGCAGCTCACGCCTACGGGGGCGCTCCGCAAGCTCGTGCGCTTCACCGGAGGCCTGCTGTTGATCATCAGCATATTGCAGCCCGTGACACGCCTCGACCTCGACGTATTGCCGCTCGATCTCGACGCCTATCGCTCCGCGATGGCGCAGGCGCACACCGAGCTGGAGGATGAGCGCAAGGGCGCGCTTGCCGATGGCATAGCGGCGCGGACGGGCGCATATATTGAGGACAAAGCCGCGCAGATGGGACTCTCCGTCCGCGCGGTCGTGGAGACGGAGAACGCGGACGGCACGCCGCTGCCCGTATCCGTGACGCTCTACGGAACGGAAAACGCGGCGCTCGCGGAGTATATCGCCTCACAGCTCGGCATTGCAAAGGAGAAGCAGGTATGGAAGGAAGCAGGGTGAAATCGCCGCTCGGCGTTCTCAAATGGCTTGCATCGTACAAATACGTCATCCTTGCGGTGCTGCTCGGCGTTCTTCTGTTGCTGCTCCCTGACGGAAAAGCGGAGAGTGCGGAAAAAACAACGCACATTGCGGACTTTGACCGTGCATCGGTGCAGCGCGAGATGGAGGACATCTTATCCGCCATCGACGGCGCGGGGCGGCTTCGATTGATGCTCACGGTGCGCGGCGGGGGAGAGCTGGAGCTGGCGCAGGACCGTGCGCTGACGCAAAAGCAGAGCGACAGCGCGGATGAGGTCAGCGACAAAACGGAGACGGTAGTACTCGGCAGCGGCAGCGGTGCGGAGGTCGTGGTGACGCGAAGCCGCTATCCCGAATATGTCGGCGCACTTGTTGTCTGCGAGGGCGGCGGCAGCGCGGCGGTGCGCCTGGAGATCACGCAGGCGCTGTGTGCGCTGACGGGACTTCCGAGCGACAGAATATCGGTCATCAAGGGCAGACCGTGATAGTCAGAATAAACAATAACAGGGAGGAAAATACCATGAAAAAGCTATGGAAACGCAACGCGGTGGTCGCGGCGGTGCTGGTGTTCGTCTGCGCCGCTATCTTCTTCAACGCCCGCTACGCAAACGAGGTGGAGGAGTCGGGCAAGGTGCTGGGGCAATCGACACTCGTGAGCACGGCGGAGGGCGAGAGTACGGAGGTGTCCGCACCGTCCGATTACTTTGCTACCGCGAGACTTACCCGCCAAAAGGCGCGGGACAGCGCACTGTCGCTGTTGCAGGAGTCACAGGGGAATGACAGCATCGACGAGCAGACGATCAATGAGGCGGCGCAGAGCATCCAGACGCTCGCCAATTACACGCTTGCCGAGGCGCAGATCGAAAATATGATCACCGCCAAGGGCTATGAGGACTGCGTGGTGTTTCTCTCCGACGACAGCGTGAGCGTGGTGGTGTCCTCGCCCGACGACGGCCTGCAGACCGAGGATGTGGCGCGCATCACGGAGATCGTCAAGGAGGAGACGGGGCTCACCGCCGCGTCCATCAAGATCATGGAGGTCAACTAAAGCGAGAGAAAAAAGTGTTATCCCGCGCCGAAAATAGCTGTTGTAATTTTCCAAAAGAAATGGTAAAATACCTACGATATGGCGATACAGTAAACAGGGAGGACGATCCTATGGCCGACAGTCGTGAGTATCTTACCCAAATCGAAGAAAGCGGCAGCATCCACATTTCGCAGGAGGTCATCGCTTCCATCGCGTTCGACGCGATGCGCGAGATCGAGGGCGTGGGCGCCATGAGCCAGAATATGACCGAGCAGCTCACCGAGCAGTTCACCGGCAAAAAGGGAACGCGCGGCGTGCGCGCCGAGGTACAAAACGGCGAGATCGTGGTGGACGTCTATCTGATGGTGAAATACGGTTTCACCATTCCCGACGTTGCCAAAAAGGTGCAGGACGCCGTCGGCGTTGCCGTGGGCAATATGACGGGCTACGGCGTGAAGACGGTCAACGTCCATGTCAGCGGCATCAGCTTCAACTAAGAGAGAAAAGAGAACGATTATGATTCGCAATACGGCAAGAGAGATCGCGGTGCATCTGGCATACGAGCTGAGCTTCACGGAAAAGACGGCAGAGGAGCTTACGACGGAGCGCCTGACGGAGGAGTATTTTGAGACCCTGCGCGGCGAGGACGAAATTTACGCCGAAGCGCCGGAAAGAGATCAGGCGGAGTACATCACGGGCGTCGTTTCGGGTGTGAGCGTCCACGCGCCGGAGCTGGACGGCTATATCGCCAAGTATGCCAAGGGCTGGAAGTTCGAGCGCATCCCGCTCGTCGCCGCCGCCATCATGCGCGTTGCGATGTTTGAGGTGCTCTACCGCGACGACATTCCCAACTCCGTCGCCATCAACGAGGCGGTCGAGATCGCCAAGAAGTACGAAACGCCGGAGACCGTGAAGTTTATCAACGGCATTTTGGGCAGCTTCGTGCGCGGCGAGATCACGAACGAATAAGGAAACAGGGCAGAGCACCGGTAAGGCGGCGCTCTGCCTTTTGTGAAAAGCGAAAAAGAAAAGCAACAAGAAAAACAAGGAGATAAGAAATGAACCACAAACTGACACCGGTGGGAATCAACGCGGCGGTTGGCGAGATTGAGAGCTACCTCAGCAAAAAAAAGAACAGCGCAAAGGATATTCTCCGCATCCGCCTTGGTGTTGAGGAGGTGCTTTTGCGTTTTCAGGAGCAGTTCGGGGAGGACAAGGAATTCTTCATCAAATGCGGAAAGAGCCTCGGCAGAACGAAGATTTCTGTTGTAGTACAGGGGACAATGTTCGATCCGTTTTCTAAGCTAGGCGATGCGGAGAGCAGCAGCGCTTTTATGCGCACAGCACTTGCCACGATGGGCAATCTGCCGGTTTGGAAGTATCTAAACGGTGCGAATGAGGTTTATTTCACACTCTCGCGCAAATCGATGCCGGAATGGTCACATCTTGCTTTTGCCGTCATTTCGGCGGCAGTGTTGGGAGTTTTGCTGCAATTTGTGCCAGTCGAGGCCAGAAACATTATCTGTGATGATGTCCTTACTCCCTTAATCAATACTTTTCTAAAGCTGATTGGCGGCATTGCAGGTCCCATGGTTTTTTTAGCCATCGTTTGGGGCATTTACAGCATTGGTGACGCGGTAACATTCAGTGCGCTTGGCAAACGGCTTGCAGGCAGATACTTACTTTATACTACGGTTCTGACGTTGATGATTTTGGCGGGCACTCTGCCGTTCCTGACACTGACGATCGGCAACACACAGGGGGAGGGAGATATTCTTTCCATCATCATTGACATGATATTACAGATTGTGCCCGGCAATATTGTTGAGCCGTTTTCTTCCGGCAATACGCTGCAGATTCTGTTTCTTGGCATCGTGGTGGGTGTTGCGATGATCTTTATCAGCGAAAAAACACAAACTGTGGCGCCTTTTGTCGAGCAGCTCAACTATATTGTGCAGACCATTATGGACTGTATCAGCAAACTGGTGCCGTTGTTTGTGTTCGGCAGCCTTATAAACATCATTCTCAATGTCGGGCTCAGCGGCCTCAAGAGTGCATATAAGCTGTTCCTGTTCAATGTGATCGGTGCTGTATTCCTGATGCTGTTTGCTACGCTGTTTCTGATGGTAAGAATGAGGCTCAGTCCGGCTCTGTTCTGGAAAAAGACATTCTCGGTTTTCCTCATCGTATTAACGACCGCATCTTCTTCAGCGGCTTTTGCCAGCAATATAAGTACCTGCAAGGAAGAGTTCGGAATTCAGGATAATCTGACGAATTTCGGCGTTCCGTTTGGTCAGATTATTTACAAACCGTCAGCATCGCTGCTGTATCTGACCACGGCACTGTATATGGCAGAAGTCTATCAGGTACCGACCTCCGCTGCTTGGATAGTCACGGCGGTGTTTATGAGTATCCTGCTTTCCATTGCGACGCCGCCGGTCCCCGGAGGATCGCTGGCAAGCTTTTCGGTGCTGTTTGCGCAGCTTGGTATTCCCGTGGAAGGGATCGCTGTGGTCATCACGCTTGATGCTATTATGGAATTTATCCTGACACCTGCCAATATCATTCAGGGGCAGGCTATGTTGATTGTAGCGGCGAAGAATTTTAAACTGCTTAATGAAGATGTTCTGTACGACAGAGTGAAGAAAGCACAATAATCGTCGCGATAGATTTTTTTGAACAGGAGGGGGAGCTTATGGACGGTCAGCAGATGATCTTTTCGGTCAGCGAAGCGAACAATTTCATCAAGGCGCTTTTAGACCAGGTGCCGCAGTTACAGGAAATTTACGTCCGCGGCGAAATCTCCAACTATAAGCTCTATCCCTCCGGTCACCACTACTTCACCCTCAAGGATGAAAGCGGCGCCATGCGCTGCGTGATGTTCAAGGGAATGGCGTCGCACCTGCGGTTCCGTCCCGAAAACGGCATGAAGGTCATCGCGTTCGGGCGCATCTCCGTGTTTCCGCGCGACGGGGCGTATCAGCTCTACTGCTCCGACCTGACCGCGGACGGGATCGGCGATCTGCACGTCGCGTTCGAGCAGCTCAAAGCGAAGCTCGAAGCGGAGGGACTGTTCGATAGCTTGCACAAAAAGCCGCTGCCGAAATATCCACAGACAATCGCCATCATCACGTCGTCCGCTGGCGCGGCGGTGCACGATATGATCCGGATACTCCGCGCCCGCTGGCCGCTTTCCAAGGTGCTGCTGTTGCCCGTACGCGTGCAGGGCGCGGAAGCGCCGCCCGAGATCGTCGGCGCGCTGCGCTACGCGAACAAGTGGAAGGTGGCGGACGTCATCATCACAGGCCGCGGCGGCGGCTCCATCGAGGATCTGTGGGCATTCAACGACGAGCGCGTGGCGCGCGCGATCTACGAATCCGACATTCCCGTCATCTCCGCCGTCGGACACGAGCCGGACGTGACCATTGCGGACTATGGTGCCGACGCGCGGGCGTCCACGCCGTCCAACGCGGCGTAGATCGTCGTACCCGACCAAAAAACGCTGCGCCGTCAGCTTGAAAACGTCCGCACGCGGCTCGTGCAGGACGAGACGGCGCGCATCGAAGCGCAGAGTGAACGGCTCAGAAAGCTCGCGCAAAGCCGCTGCCTGCGCGACCCGATGGCATTCATTGCGGACAAGCGGCTGCTGCTCGACTACACGCAAAGCAGGCTCTCGGCGCTCGCGCAGCAGCAGACGGCAGCACGGCAGCGCAAATTCGAGGCACTGTGCGCGTCGCTCGACGCGCTCTCGCCGCTCAAGGTGCTCTCGCGCGGCTACGCGATGGCACGCGATGAGCGCGGCGCGGTGGTGAAAAGCGCCGCGGACGTGGCAGTCGGCGAGAAAATTGATGTGACGCTGGGGCAGGGCAGTTTATCCTGCCGTGTGGAAGAGCGAACGATAGGAGGAAGAAACAATGGCAGCAAAAACATTTGAAGATAAGATCGCGCGTCTCGAGCAGATCGTGGGCGCGCTCGAAAAGGGCGATGCGCAGCTTGCGGAGTCCCTCAAGCTCTTTGAAGAGGGCACGAAGCTCGTGGGCGAGTGCGGAAAAATGCTCGACGAAGCGGAGCAACAGGTCGTGAAGCTCACAAAGGGCGCGGACGGCGCACCGGTCGAAAGTACATTTGTTACGGAGGAATGACGATGGAGTTCAAGGTACAATTAACGCGCGATCAGGCGCAGATCGAAAAAAGTCTGGCGGGTCACTTTGCCGACCGCACCGTGCCGTACAAAACGCTGCTCGAGTCGATGTCCTATAGCCTGATGGCGGGCGGCAAGCGTCTGCGCCCGATTTTGGTGCTCGCGTTCTGCCGCCTGTGCGGCGGCGACGCGGACAAGGCAATTCCGGTGGCGTGCGGCGTGGAGATGCTGCACACCTATTCGCTCATTCACGACGATCTGCCGTGCATGGACAACGACGATCTGCGCCGCGGCAAGCCGACGAACCACAAGGTATTCGGCGAATGCACCGCGACGCTCGCGGGCGACGCGCTGCAGGCGGCGGCGTTTGAAAGCGTGCTTTCCGCGCCTCTTTCGGACAGCGCCCGCGTTTCCTGCGCGGCGATCCTTGCCCGCGTCGCGGGACACGACGGCATCTGCGGCGGTCAGCAGATCGACATGGAGTGCGAGGGAAGACCGCTGACGCAGCGGGAGGTCATGGAGATCCATCTGCGCAAAACGGCGGCACTTTTGCGCGGCGCGTGTCTGATGGGCGTCGCCGCGGCGGACGGTACGGAGGAAATGCAGCGTGCCGCCGCGCAGTATGCCGACGCGCTGGGTATGGCGTTCCAGATCCGCGACGATATGCTCGATGTCATCGGCGACGAGAAAATCTTCGGCAAGCCCATCGGCTCGGACAGGGAGGAGCAGAAGACGACCTTTGTCGATCTGTTCGGGATCGACGGCTGCGCGAAAAAGGTGCAGGAATACACGCAGCGCGCAAAGGCGGCGCTCGACACTGTACAATGGCGCGGCGACACGGCGTTTTTGAAAACGCTTGCCGACAGTCTGCAAAACAGGAATAACTGATAAAAAAAGAGATGCGCAGTCGCGCATCTCTTTTTTTGCTGAAATATTTACAATTTATCCATATGAATATTTGCATGCATACCTTGCATACTGCCGGAAATGTGGTATAATACAGGTGCTAAACAGCGACGCAGTATCCTAGTCAGATCTGCCATCTCCTAAGAAGGGCCTAAAAATCCTTTAAAGGGCACAACTGTGAAGCCTTTGGTGCCTGCTGCTTACGCCCAGTTTGGGGTGGGTGCTGAAGGGAGGCAAAGCTTTTGCTGCGCCTGCGGACTCCGGGCGTCCCCTAATGGCATGGGGGAGCCGACCCTGTTTCTGCGGAGACTCGTTTATGTGCCGGGCGTACTCCCGTGAGGGTAAGCGACCTGGGTACGGAACGGGATATGAACCTGCATTGCGGTGCTACCCGGCCTTCGCGCCGTGAACGCTGTGTGCAGAGTAGCCTGCCTTGCGTGGGTATGGCGAATAGGAGAACAACATACAGGCCCCGGCAGGGGTGAAGTATGATCGCTCCTTGAAACCATGCCTGCAAAAGAGGCTAAGAGATGGTTTGACTGCGGTGGAAATCACCTAGGCTGTCGAAAGGGCAGAGGAAGGATTACAGTGCGGACTAAGTGGCAATCGGGTACCGTGCGCGGTGACGGCACGGTGCGGCGCTTAAGGGGGAACCGCCCGATCGGCAACGAGGGGTGCGCCGCGGGGAAAGCCAACCCGACCTATGCCGTAGGATTATTTTCCCCTGCTGTCACTGTTTAGCTTTACTTAAAAACTATCGGGGTATTTGCGTTGAAACATAAAGACGAACGAAAACCGAAGAAAGTTAAGCAGGAGCAGAACCACCTGCGCTGGGTGCTGCGGATTTTCCTGCTCTCCGTGTCTCTTTCCGCCGTGCTGAGCCTTTGCTCCGGCGCGGCGCTCGACGGTGCGGGACTTGTGACGGCGGTCGTGATCCTGCTGCTTTTCGTGTTTCTCGGCATCGTGTTCGATGTCATCGGCGTCGCGGCGACGGCGGCGGATCCCAAGCCGTTCCACGCGATGGCGTCGCACCGCGTCAGGGGAGCGAAGCAGGCATTGAAGCTCATCAAAAACGCGGACAAGGTCGCCTCCTTTTGCAACGACGTGGTCGGCGACATCTGCGGCATCGTCTCCGGCTCCACGGCGGCGGTCATCGTCACGCAGCTGCGGCAGGGACTGTCCATAAACGCGCTTTTGATCTCCACTGCGGTCACGGCGCTCATTTCGGGGCTGACCATCGGCGGCAAGGCGCTGGGCAAGCGCTTTGCGATCGTGCGCAGCAAGAAGGTCGTATTTTCCGTCGCCAAACTGATGGCGGTACTCCATATTGGCTGATAAAAAGAGGGAAGCTGAATTGATACTGGAAAAGATAGAAAATCCGAATGATGTCAAGGCGCTTTCACCGCAGCAGGTGAATACCCTGTGCGGCGAAGTGCGTGATTTTTTGCTCCGAAACGTCTCCAAGACCGGCGGACACCTTGCCTCCAACCTCGGCGCGGTGGAGCTGACGGTGGCGATCCACCGCGTGTTCGACACCGCACGCGACCGGCTCGTGTTCGACGTGGGGCACCAGTGCTATGTGCATAAGATCCTGACCGGGCGGCGGGAGCAGTTTTCGACGCTGCGCCAGATGGACGGCATTTCCGGCTTCCCGAAGCCGCGCGAGAGCGAGCATGACGCGTTCATCGCAGGACACGCGTCCAACTCCGTGTCCGTGGCGCTCGGTATGGCAAAGGCGCGCACGCTGCTCGGTGAAGATTACAGCGTCCTCGCGCTGCTCGGCGACGGGGCGCTCACGGGCGGTCTTGCGTACGAGGGACTCAACAACGCCGGCGCGTCCGGCGAGCCGCTGATCGTCATTTTGAATGACAACGGCATGTCCATCAACCGCAACGTCGGCGCGATGAGCACGCATTTGAGCGTACTGCGCACCAATCCGGAGTATTACGACTTTAAGCGCAGCTACCGCGATACGCTCGAGCGCACTGCGGCGGGCCGCGCGGTCTATCAGTTCAGCCACAAGGTCAAAACCGACCTCAAAAAAGCGATTTTGCCCAACGCCACCATGTTCGAGGAGATGGGCTTTACCTATCTCGGCCCCGTGGACGGGCACAACGTGGAAAAGCTCGAGAGTGCGCTCAAGTGGGCAAAGGAGCTCAAGTGCCCCGTGCTCATCCACGTCAATACGGTCAAGGGCAAGGGATATCTTCCCGCCGAGCGTCGGCCGCATCTTTACCACGGCGTCGGCGCGTTTGACCCGAAGCAAGGGGTTTCTCCCGTGCAGAAAACCGATTTTTCTGCCGTTTTCGGCGAAACGATGTGCGCCTTGGCGAAAGAGGATGCGCGTGTGTGCGCGATCACGGCGGCGATGGCGGACGGCACGGGACTGACGGCGTTTGCCGAGCAGTATCCCGCCCGATTTTTCGACGTCGGCATCGCAGAGGGACACGCCTGCGCGATGGCGGCGGGCATGGCGAAGCAGGGACTTGTCCCCGTGTTTGCCGTGTATTCGAGCTTCCTCCAGCGCGGCTATGACCAGCTCATCCACGACATCGCGCTCTCCAATCTTCACGTCGTGCTCGCGGTTGACCGCGCGGGATTTGTCGGCGCGGACGGGGAGACGCACCACGGCGTCTTTGACGCGACGTTTTTGTCCGACATTCCGAATATGACGGTGCTTTGCCCGTCGAACTACGCCGAGCTGCGCTCGATGCTGCGCCGCGCCGTCCTCGAACTCGACGGCCCCGTGGCGATCCGCTATCCGCGCGGCGGAGAGGGGGCGTACACGGCGGACAGCAGTGAAAAGAACGTCGCCGTACTGCGTGACGGGACGGATGTGACCATGTGCGCCTACGGCACGATGGTCAACAGCGTCCTCGCCGCGGCGGACATTCTCGCACAGCAAAACATCTCCGCGCGTGTGGTCAAATTCAACTGCATCTCGCCGTTCCACGCAAGCGACCTGCGCGCGGCGCTCGGTGGCAGATCTGCGCTGCTCATCGCCGAGGAGGCGACGAGCGTGGGGTGCGTGGGGCAGCGCGTGGCGGCGATCCTGGCAGAGAACGGTATTGTGCCGAGCAAGCTCGTGCTGTGCAATCTCAACAAGGAATTCCCCGTGCAGGGCACGGTGGAGCAGCTGCGCGAAAAGTTCGGCCTCGACGCGCAGACGCTTGCAAAAAAGGCCGCGGAGGTGATCGCTTGAGCAGCAAGACAAGACTTGACGTCCTGCTCGTCGAGCGCGGCCTGCAGGAGACGCGGCAGAAAGCCCAGGCGACCATCATGAGCGGATTGGTGTTCGTCAACAATCAGAAGGTCGATAAGGTCGGTACGCCCGTTGCGAACGACGCGGACATCGAGGTGCGCGGCAACGCACTCAAATACGTCAGCCGCGGGGGACTCAAGCTCGAAAAGGCGATGACGAGCTTTGCACTGACGCTGGATGGCTGCACCTGCGGCGACATCGGCGCGTCCACCGGCGGCTTCACCGACTGTATGCTGCAAAACGGCGCAAAAAAGGTCTACGCCGTGGACGTCGGCTACGGGCAGCTTGACTGGAAGCTGCGGAATGACGAACGCGTCGTATGCATGGAGCGCACGAATGCGCGGTATCTCAGTCACGAACAAATCCCCGACGAGCTGGATTTTGCCAGCATCGACGTCTCTTTTATCTCTCTCAAGCTCATTCTACCAGCCGTGCATAACGTCTTAAAGGCGGGCGGACACGTGGCGTGCCTTGTCAAGCCGCAGTTCGAGGCGGGGCGCGAAAAGGTGGGCAAAAAGGGCGTCGTCCGCGACCCAAGCGTGCATCTGGAGGTGCTTGAGAACTTCCTCATCCATGCAAAGGAGGCCGGCTTTACAGTGCTTGATTTAACCTATTCTCCCATTCGCGGGCCGGAGGGAAACATCGAATACCTCGGCTATTTGGAGAGCGGGGAATGGGTGGAAAAGGAATTTGACCTCAAGGCGCTGGTGGAAGCGTCCCACAGCGACCTGGGCGAATAGAAGGAGGGAAGACCATGTTCAAAAAAGTCATTCTCTGCCCCAATCAGTATCGGGATCATGAGCTTGCCGTTGCCAAGCGGGCAAAGGCGGTGCTGGACGAGGTGGGCTGCCCGAATGTGGTATGCCTGCCGTTTCGCAGCGACGAAACACCCGAGGGCTACGGCATGGAAATCAAACCGCTCCAGCAGGAGCTCAAGGGCGCGGATCTCATGATCGCCTTCGGCGGCGACGGTACGATTCTGCACCTCTCTAAGACCGCGGCGCATAAGGACATTCCCGTTTTTGGCGTCAATCTCGGTTCGCTGGGATTTATGGCGGAGCTGGAAAGCGGAGAGCTAAACAAGCTCAAAGACCTCTGCGCGGGCAATTACGAAGTGGAAAGCCGCATGATGCTCGATGTGAATGTCCGGCGCGGCGGCCGCGTGATCTACTCCAACCTTGCGCTCAACGAGGCGCTCATCGCGCGCGGAAACGTGTCGCGCGTTATCCGGCTGAGTATTTTCACCGAGGGCGGCAAGCTTGTGGACGTTGCGGGCGACGGCGTGATCGTGGCGACGCCCACGGGCTCGACGGCGTACACGCTTTCCGCGGGCGGCCCTGTGGTCGAGCCGACGGCGCGCAACTTCATCGTCTCGCCCATCTGCGCGCACAGCATCCACGCAAACTCCTACGTCCTCTCGCCGGAGCGCGTGATCACCGTGCAGACAGAAAAGGACAGCTATAAGCCGGTGCTATTGTCCGTGGATGGTGGACGCGCATTCTCTCTGCGCAGCGGCGACGCGATCGAGATCAAGAAGTCCGGATACGATACCAAGCTCGTGAGGCTCTCGAAGCGGAGCTTCTGCGAGATCTTACAGAAAAAAATGCTCTCAGGAGGGACGAACGATGAAGAATGACCGTCAGGAAACGATCCTTGCAATTATTGCGGAAGAACCTATTGAAACACAGGAACAGCTCATAG
>JAZLIU010000149.1:0-7253 GCA_045617565.1 Oscillospiraceae bacterium | reverse complement strand
CCTCCTCCACGGAATACGCGATGTCGGACACCGTCGGGCGCGCGCTGCCCGACGTGCGCGACGGGCTAAAGCCCGTGCATCGCCGCATTTTGTACGCTATGTACGAGGACGGTCTGACGAGCGACAAGCCGTTCAAAAAGTCCGCCACCTGCGTCGGCGACGTGCTGGGCCGCTACCATCCGCACGGCGACGCGAGCGTGTATGACGCGATGGTGCGTCTCGCGCAGGACTTTTCCCTGCGCTATCTGCTTGTCGACGGTCACGGCAACTTCGGCTCCATCGACGGCGACCCTCCCGCGGCGTACCGCTACACCGAGGCGCGCCTTTCCAAGATGGCGAACGAGATGCTGCGCGACATCGACAAGGAGACCGTCGATTGGGACCCCAACTTCGACGAGTCGCGCCGTGAGCCGCGCGTGCTGCCCTCCCGCTTCCCGAACCTGCTGGTGAACGGTTCGAGCGGCATCGCCGTCGGCATGGCGACGAATATCCCGCCGCACAATCTGACTGAGGTCATCAACGCCTGCGTGTGCGTGCTCGACAATCCCGAGGCGACGCTTTACGACCTCATGCAGCACGTCACGGGCCCCGACTTCCCGACCAAGGGCATCATCATGGGCAGAAGCGGCATCCGCGCCGCCTACGCCACAGGCCGCGGCAAGATCATTCTGCGCGCCCGCACGGAGTTTGAGGACTTCGGCAAGGATCGCGTGCGCATCATCGTCACCGAGCTTCCGTATCAGGTCAACAAGCGGATGCTGATTAAAAATATGGCCGACCAGGTCAACGACAAGCGGCTCGAGGGCATTTCCGACATCCGCGACGAGACCGACCGCAACGGTATGCGCATCGTCATCGAGGTCAAGCACGACGCGAACCCGCAGGTGGTGCTCAACCGCCTGTTCGCGCAGACCGCGATGCAGACGAGCTTTGCCATCAATATGCTCGCACTCGTCAACAACCAGAAGCAGCCGAAGATTTTGTCGCTGCGCAGCATCATCGACGAGTATCTTGCGTTCCAGGAGGACCTGTTGCAGCGCCGCACGCGCTACGATCTCAAGAAAGCCATGGAGCGCGCGCACCTGCTCGAAGGCCTGCTCATCGCGCAGGACAATATCGACGAGGTCATCAAGATCATCCGCTCCGCCTACGACGACGCGAAAGAAAAGCTGATGGAGCGCTTCGGCCTCTCCGAGGTGCAGGCGCAGGCGATTTTGGAAATGCGTCTGAAGGCCTTGCAGGGGCTTGACCGCGAGAAGCTGGAGAACGAGTACAAGGAACTCGAAGAAAAGATCGCATACTATAACCGTCTGCTCTCCGACGAGGCGCTACTCAAGCAGGTGCTCAAGGAAGAATTGCTCGAGATCCGCGACAAGTACGGAGATAGCCGCCGCACCGAAATTCAGGAGGTCGAGGATGAGATCGACATTGAGGATCTCATCGAGGAGGAGCAGTGCGTCTTCACGCTCACCGAGAACGGCTACATCAAGCGCACGGCGGTGAGCGAATACGCCGCGCAGAGCAAGGGCGGTCAGGGCAAGAAGAGCATGACCACCCGCGAGGAGGACACGGTGGTGGACGTTTTCACCGCGTCCACGCACGACTATATCCTGTTTTTCACCGACACGGGCAAGGTCTACCGCAAAAAAGGCTACATGATCCCCGAGGCGGGACGCTCCGCCAAGGGCACAAATATCATCAACATCATCCAGATCGAAAACGGCGAGCGCGTGCAGGCGATGCTCCACTTCCGCGAGACGAGTGAGGACGAGCTGTTCCTCACGATGATCACGCGCAACGGTACGGTCAAGCGCCTGCCGGTGAGTACGCTCAAGAATCTGCGCAACAACGGCATTCGTGCCCTCAATCTCGACGAGGGTGACGAGCTGGTGTCGGTGCGCGAGACGGACGGCTCTCAGCGCATCCTGATCGCCACGCATGACGGTATGGCGGTCTGCTTCGACGAAAACGACGTGCGCCCGATGGGACGCACCGCGGTCGGCGTGCGCGGCATCCGTCTGCGCAGCGGCGACTACGTCGTGGGCGCGGCGCGGGCGAGAGAGGGCAAGGAAGTCCTCACCGTCACGGAAAAGGGCTTCGGAAAAAAGACGCCGGTCGAGGAGTACCGCATCACGAACCGCGGGGGACTTGGCATCAAGAACTATCAGGTCACGGAAAAGACCGGCAAGGTCGTGGGCGTGAAGGTCGTGGACGACACGAAGGATCTGCTGCTCGTTACCAAGAGCGGCATCCTCATCCGCACCCCCGTCGCCGCCATCCGCACCGCGGGCAGAGCCACGCAGGGCGTGATCGTGATGCGCTTCCGCGAGGAAGGCGATCAGGTCATTTCGATGGCGCTCACGGAGCATGAGGAGACGGCGGAGGCGACGGTTCCCGCCGAGGAAGAGTAAGATTTTGCGCCTGCGGGGAAAGCGCCGAAGCGCCGCCAGTGGCGGATACAGCGAGGCGCTTTCGAGGAAGCGGCGGGAGAATTGCCCGCGAAGGCGGGCAAGACGACCTTCGCCGCGACGGTGGGCGGACGCCCGCGGCGGCTACGCCGCCTGGCGTCAGATGTAAGGGATACTTTCTTTTCGCAAAAAGAAAGTATCCCTTACCAACCCGAAAGAAAAGGCTTTGGACGGTGCGCCGTAATCAATGCACCCGGGGTTGCCGGTGCAGCGACAGGGTCGAGAGACAATACGCCTATTTTGCCGTAGCAAAATGTGGTTGGTGCGTGACGATACATTCTGCGCCTATCACCGCTGGCGCTGTTGCGGCGGCAATTTGAAAGTTTGCTTGTATGGCACTTCGTCACGCACCGAGGCAGCGGCAGCGGTCGGCGGTGCTGACCAAGGTGTCGACATACGGATGCCCAGGTACATTCAGAGGCAGAATGCCGCAAATTTTTGCCCCGCAGCCATTCGGGGGCAGAGCAATCGCAATTTTGCGGAAAGCAAGAGCCTTTTCTTTGGGGTTTCATAAGGGGCATTTTCTTTTTGCGAAAAGAAAATCCCCCTTATGTCTGACGGCAGGCGGCGAAGCCGCGGCGGCCGTCCCTGCGCCCGCAGGCGCATACTCTCGAAAAGAGAGAATCTCTTTGGGTTTGACGGCAGGCGGCAAAGCCGCCGCGTTGTCCTCGCGCCGCAGCGCGGAATCTTCGCAAAAACTCCCAATAAGGAGGGACACATCCATGAACGCCAACAACGAAAAATTGCTGGGTAGGCTCGTGCGCGCCGGCGCACAGTACGCCGCGGAAAGGAAAGCGGAGCAGATGCGTGAAGACGGCGTGCCGCATCGGGATACGGGCAGTCCGCTTGCTGTCGGCGTGGTGATGACGGTGATGGGTGGCTTACTGCTGCTGCTCACCGGTCAGATCATCGCGCTGCCGATGCTGATTGCGGGTCTGACCTCCCTTGGCTTCGCCGCGGGGCTCAAACGGCGTAAAAAGGCGCAGCAAAAAGACGCGGAGCAGGCGGAGATCGTACCGCAGACCGAGCAAGCTGCGAAAAAGATCGCCGAGCAGAAGCAGTTTTTGGACAGCGGGCTTATCTCAAAGGAAGAATACGACGAAAACTGCGCGAAAATCCGCGCGAGGGAGAATACGCTATGAGAATGCGCTATCAGTGGAAAGGACCGAAAAACCCGAAAGGGCAGGTCACGTTCGGCGTTGTCGTTATGCTCGCGGGCGTTGCGCTGTATGTGCTGAAAAACGAGGTGCTGCACCAGCGGTCGATAGCGGACAACGCGGTCATTCTGCTGCTCATCGGGATGGGGTTCGGGTATTTCACCGCCGGCGCGCTGCGCTATCTCAAGGCGCTGGAGGCGGAGGCAAAACAGGAGATCGAAAGAGCCGAGCAGGAGAAAGCCTACGATGAGCTGACGGCGCGCACGGAGAAAGAAAAAAAGCGCGAAGAGCTTTCTGCTATGCTCGACGCGGGACTCATCAGCCGCGACGAATACGACTGCGCGCTGAAAAAATACAAGGAGTAAAGATGTACGACGAACTGACGAAGGTCGACATTGAAAAGATGCGCTCCGAGCTCGACCACCGGCGCATCGAGCTGCGCCCCAAGCTCATTGAGGACGTGCAGACGGCGCGCGCGTTCGGCGACTTGAGCGAAAACTACGAATACAAGGTCGCCAAGCAGGAGAAAAACCGCAATGAGAGCCGCATCCGCTATTTAGAGCGCATGATCGCCACCGCGAAGGTCATCGACGTAGCGGAAAAAGCCGGCACGGTGGGGCTTTTCAGCAAGGTGGTGCTCTACAACGAGAAGCTCCAAAAAGAGCAGAACATCCAGCTCGTGACCACGCTGCGGCAGAACGCGCTCAAGGGGCTTATCAGCAAGGAATCCCCCGTCGGCAGGGCGATCATGGGCCACAAGGTCGGCGACCGCGTGGAGATCGTCGTTTCGCCGGAGATGAAATATACGGTCGAAATTCGCGCCATTGAAAAGGGCGAGGACGACAGCAATATGGAGATCAGCAGCTACTGAGGTGCTTATGAAAAACGTATCCATATATACAGACGGCGCGTGCAGCGGCAACCCGGGGCCAGGGGGCTGGGGCGCGATTTTGCGCTACGGCGAACACGAAAAAGAGCTCTCCGGCGGGGAGGCGAACACCACCAACAACCGCATGGAGCTCACCGCCGTGATTTCGGCGCTGCGGCTTCTCAAGGAGCCGTGCGAGGTCGAGCTGTGGTCGGACTCGAAGTACGTCGTGGACGCGGTGGACAAGGGCTGGGTCTACGCATGGCAGAAAAAGGGCTGGATCAAGAGCGACAAAAAGCCAGCGTTGAATGTCGATTTATGGGAGGAGCTTTTGCCGCTGCTCAAAACGCACGACGTGCGCTGGCACTGGGTCAAGGGCCACGCGGAAAACGAATACAACAACCGCTGCGACGCGATGGCGGTCGCGGAAAGCCGAAAATACAGGGAATAACGGCAAAAAGGACGCGGGTGAAATGGAAGAAAAGGACGGGAAATATGAAAAGCTGCTTGCCGGTGTGATCGCCGCGCGGGCAACGTCGTTTCTGTTCAACAAGCTGTTGCTTGCGGATATGGAGCCGCTCAATCTGCTGGCGGTTCGGTTTCTGATCGCGTTTGCCGTGCTGGTGCTTCTGTTCCGGCGGGAGATGCGCGCAGTAAAACGGGAGACCGTGCAGCGCGGGCCTGTTCTGTGCGATCAGTCCCGCGATCGCGGCGCTGATGGGCGTGGTATTTCTCAGGGAGCGGCTGGGCGTGCTCGGCTGGTTCGGCATGGCGCTGATCCTGCTGAGTATCGTTTTCCCGTATCTGCATAGAGGCGAAACGGAGGAGATTTGATGCGATACTTTCCCATTCTTGATATGCTGTTCGGTGCGCCGGAAAATCTGATTATCCCGTTTTTCGGACTGGTTTTCGCGCTGGTGGTCGGCGCGGTGCTGCGAGATCAGAAAAAATGTCTGTGCGGCGCATTGGTCAATCTGATTATCTACGCGGCGTGTGAGGTGCTGTGCCAGGTAAGAATACCTTCTTACGGGCTTGGCATCATCAGCTTGCTCATCGGCATTGCGGCGCTTGGCGCGGCGGCAGGATTTCTGCTCAGTGCGCTGCTGCACCGGAAGAAAGCATAAGGGAGGATGTTTTTTATGACACATATGGACAATTTTAGCGCGAAGGCGCAGCTGCCCGGTTTGCTCGACTGGATGCGCGCGCAGATGAAAAACTGCGGCGGGAAGACCGCCGTCGTCGGCATTTCCGGCGGCAAGGACAGCAGCGTCATCGCGGCGCTGTGCTGCGCGGCGTACGGCAAGGAGAACGTCGTGGGCGTGCTGATGCCCGACGGCGTGCAGAGCGACATCGACTACTCCAACGGTCTTGTCGATTTCCTCGGCATCAAGCACTACACGTTCAACATCCACGGCGGCACGAGCGGCTTACTCGACGAGATGGCGCGCGTCGGCATCGAGGCGAGCAGGCAAACGAAGGTCAATCTCCCGTCCCGCATCCGCATGGCGACGCTGTACGCCATCGCGCAGAGCGTGGACGGCGGCATCGTCATCAACACGTCCAATCTTTCGGAGGACTGGGTGGGCTACTGCACCATCTACGGCGACAGCGCGGGCGCGTTCTCGCCCATCGGGATGTACACGACCGAGGAGGTCATTGCCATCGGCGCGGAGCTGGGACTTCCCGAACGCTTCCTCATCAAGCCGCCGTCCGACGGTTTGACGGGTCTTACCGATGAGGACAACCTCGGCTTCACCTACCACGCGGTCAACGAATACGTCCGCCGCGGGGAGGTCGATCCCGCCATTAAAGAACAGATCGACCGCAAGCACCGCATTTCGCGCTTCAAGTTCACGACGCTGCCGGTCTATCAGAACGGGCTGCCTATCGTGCTGGAAGAGACGACGGATTATTACAATCCGAACAAGAGATAAAGAAGAACACACAAAGCCCGCACCTTTCGGTGCGGGCTTTGTGCCGTGTTTGTGTGTATTTTTAGGAGGGAGAAAATCACATCAGGAAGGCTTTCTTTCCTTCTGCAAGTATAAAATACCAGGGAATCTTGGCCAAAGTTTGAATGCCTTGTGAACAAACTGTAAACTCCGCCGCCGCGTCCCGCGCCGCAGCGCCGAAAAAACAACATCTTGTAGTGTGCGGGAAATGGAGCCACAAAGTTTTGAATCATGCAAAAAAGTGCAGAAAATCTTGAAAAAGTGCTTGCAATTCCTTGCATTCTCTGCTAAAATACCATTCTGCACGGTGGATTTTTCTTTCCGCGTGCGATCATTTCCAATCGGAGGAGGTGTTTGGTTTGCCGAATATTAAGTCTGCCAAGAAGCGCGTGCTGATCACGGAGGTTCGCAACGCCCGTAATAAGGCCGACAAGTCCGCACTCAAGACCGCCATCAAGAAGTTCGAGGCTGCTGCCGCAGAAGGCAATCGCACCGAGGCCGAGGGCGCTTACAAGGTCGCAGTGAAGTCTGTCGATAAGGCTGCCGCTAAGGGGATTCTTCACAAGAATAACGCCGCGCACAAGAAGAGCGCGCTGACCCTGAAGCTCAACAGCATTGGCTAATTGAACACAATAAAAAGGACTGCCGCAAGGCAGTCCTTTTTTTGTTGCCGCCTTTAGGCGTGGAAATAAACCCCCGGTTCTACCGGGGGAAGAGAAAAAGCTTTAGCATGAGAAAAACCTCCTATTGCGGTATACTGGTAAAGGTTTGGCGACCGCATTACCAGAGCAATAGGAGGTTTTTATGC
>JAZLIU010000148.1:0-2463 GCA_045617565.1 Oscillospiraceae bacterium | reverse complement strand
CCTCGGCTTCGCCGCCGCCGAGGACTTCGTAGGTGAGGCCGCCGTCGGTCAGCTCGACCTTGTTGATCGCGCCGAACGATGCGCTCATGCCGCACTCGATGCCCGCGCCCTCAAACGCGGGGCCGGACGCCACCGCGCAGCAGACGAAGCCGTCGCGCCCGCCGAGCGCCATCTCGCCGTTCGTGCCGACGTCGATAAAGAGCGATCTGCCCGCCCTTTCGTGCAGCTTCGTACTCAGCAGCCCCGCCGTGATGTCGCCGCCGACGTAGCCCGCCACGCAGGGGGAGAGGTACACGGGAATGCCGTCAAAGTCATACGGTGCGCCGCCGTCAAAGAGGGAGAGCGGCGTGAACGGCGCGGACGCGATGGACGCGGGGGAGAGACCGGCGAAGATGTGCTGCATGACGGTGTTGCCTGCAAGGGAGATTTCCGCGATCTCACCGTAAAAACGTCCACTTTTCCGGCAGAGCGTTTGCAGCATTTCACGAATTTGTCCGCGAATGGCATCGCCGAGAAGCGCAAGACCGTCCGCACGCTCGATGCAGCAGCCGATGCGCGAGATAACGTCTGCGCCGAAGGCTTTCTGCACGTTCCATGCGGTCTCTGCCCCAAGATACGAGCCATCTGTAAGGCTATATAACTTTACAGCAATCGTCGTCGTGCCGAGGTCGACAGCTGCGCCGAGTCCCGTCCTACCGGGGGCAAAAGTGATCGTACCCGCGCTGTCGTTCCATGAGAGGTCGGACTCTCGGCGCGGCAGCGTCACGGTGCAGTCCTGCGTCAGCACGGTCTGACACGCGGAGACGACCTTCTCTGTATCGCCGACGCGCAAAAGGACCCTGCACTTGCCGCACGTTCCGTTTCCGCCGCAGGGCGCATCCACAAAGTAGCCATGCGTGCGGAGAAAGGTGAGCAGATTTTCCCCTTTGGCGAACGAAAGATCGGTTTTTTTGCCATTTTCCAGTATGGTTAAGGTTGACATGGTTCGTTTTCATTCCTATAATTTGAATAGATAACAATATTTTACATAGAAATGCGGCGCTTGACAAGATGGATTGGATAAAAGTTGCGAAAGACGTCGGCTTTGAGGGCGTCTGCGAACTGAATACGGCGAGTCTCCGCGTGCTGCCGGAGGTGCGCGAAATGTGCTCCGCCGACCGCTGCAAGGTCTACGGCACGCGCTGGGCGTGTCCGCCCGGCTGCGGGACGCTGGAGCAGTGCGCGGCTCGCATTGGGCGCCATCAAAGCGGCATTCTCGTGCAGACCGTGGGGGCGCTGGAGGACGAATTTGACGCCGAGGGCATCGCAAAAGCACACAGGACGCACGACCGGCGCTTCCGGCTGCTGACGCGACAGGTGAGAAGCGTTCTTTCCGACTGTCTGCCGCTCTCGGCGGGGACGTGCACACGCTGCGAGGTATGTACCTATCCCGATAAGCCCTGCCGCTTTCCGAAAAAGATGCTCTCGTCGATGGAGGCTTACGGCTTACTCGTGAGCGAGGTTTGTGAACAATCCGGTATGCCGTACTACCGCGGAGAGAAGACGATCACTTTTACTTCTTGCATTTTACTCGATAAAAAACCAATGGAGGACTGAGATATGACGGCAAAAGAAATTTTTTTCGAGATGCTCAAGCCCGACGGAAAACCTGAGCGTCAGCTCGTGCAGTATGAGGCGTTCAACCTCTGGCTCGCAGACCCGGTGAACGGCTACCTCATGGCGGGGCGACACCCCGGTATGACGGGGAAGGACCGCTGGGGTGTCACTGTTGCCTGGCCTGCCGACCATCCCGGTCAGCAGCCCATCACCACCGATGATGTGAAAGTCCTCAAGGACATCACGCACTGGCGCAACTACGTCCACGCGCCCGATGTGGATGCGAACTGTCAGGACGGCTGGGAGGAGTGCATCGCCGCCGCGCGCGAGGCGACCGGCCCCGACAGGCTTCTTTGTGCCTTTTCCGGCACGGGACTTTTTGAGGAGTGCCACTTCCTCATGGGTTTTGCCGACACGCTCACCAACCTGTACGAGCACCCGCAGGAGATGCATGAGCTGATCGACTACATCTGCGACTTTAAACTCAAGGTCATGAAGCTCTACTGCGAAAAAATGCACCCCGACGCCATCTTCTTCCACGACGACTGGGGTGCGAAAACGCAGCTCTTCATGAGTCCCGAGATGTGGCGCGAATTCTTCAAAGAGCCGTACCGTAAGATTTACGGCTATATCCGTTCGCAGGGCATCATCGCCATCCACCACGCGGACTCGTACCTCTCGCCCATCGTGGAGGACATGGCGGAGCTGGGCATCCAATGCTGGCAGGGCGTGCTGCCGGAAAACGACATTCCCGCGCTCCAGCAGCGTCTTAAGGGCCGTATGATCCTCATGGGCGGCATAGGAGCGGCGATCGACACGCCGGACTCCACGGAGGAGGAAATCCGCGCCTACGTCGGCAAGGCGCTC
>JAZLIU010000147.1:0-6828 GCA_045617565.1 Oscillospiraceae bacterium | reverse complement strand
CTCTTCAAACAGGTCTGCGATCTGGACGTAACCGTCCTTCTTGGCCTGAGAGGCATAATAGTCATACTTGTTTCTTGCCTGCGATTCGCCGGCAAATGCAGCCATCAGATTGGCTTCGGTCTTGGTACCCTTGAGTTCCATGATAGATCCTCCTTGCTGTATTTCCGCATTTTTCCTGCGGATGGCGTAATGATAACACGCTGAAAAGTATTTCGCAAGGGGACGAAGCGAGAAAAAGCGCGGCGATGCGCCGTGCAGTTTATACAGCCCAAAATTTTGTTGCTCCTGATTTTCTTTGATACTGCAACAAAATTCGTGCATAAAATTTGCATTCTGTGTGTTTTTTGACATAAGTGATATATGAGAAAAGAGAGGCCGATTTTTGACCTCTCTTTCTCTACAAACTGAACTTTGTATGATTATGAAATAGCTTCCTGCCCCACAGTATACGACCATTTTCCATCAGCATTTTTTTGAGCAGTACACTGACCAAAGTAATAAGCACCTAATCCGCTGCGCCATTTTTGTGCATCAAACGATGTGAGTTCCGGAACTGGATCACCATCTTTTATGGCAGGAAGATTCCTTTCAGCGTCTTCGTTTGTCTTTATTGAGAAGAACAACCCATCTTCCCAATAGAGGTTTTCCTTATCAATAAAGCCCTGTTCGCAGAGCTCTTCCCATGTTCCTACAATGTATGGAAGATTATGTTTTGATGCAAATTCGCTCATTACAGTGCCTTTTTCCACTTCGGTCAAGTGAGAAAGTTCAGACAGATCGATACCGATCTGGGATATTTCGCTATTCAAGCCGGGATCAACATTCCATAGATCTTCTAATACTTCTAGATATAACTCACAGACATCTTCGCGGATCGTTCCGGCGTTAACGCCGGGAACATCAAGCTCACCAACTGTGGTATTAGATGGCACGCCCTCAGTTGTCTTTGTTCCGCAGCCAACTAATGAGAGTACAAACGCAAGGCAAAGCACGAATACTACAAATTTTTTCATTTAGTCTAATCCCCCTTTGTTATAAATGCTTCTACCTATATAGACGAGAAAAACTCAAAAATGTTACAGAATAGAGTAACAAATTCTAATACGTTTCTATTTGTATAGACGGAAAATCCGTCAAAAAGTTTCACTGATAACAAAATTTACCATAGCCGTTAAGATATATTATTTATTACTGCAATAAATTAACGGTTTATGTCCACACAAAAACATTTATACGCAAAAAATAATACGTTTTTGCTCGGTCAAATCAACAAAATGGGCACATCAACAAAATTTTGGACTATATAACGTGCAGTCGGTAATGCTTGACAACGCAGCAAAAAATCAATACAATACATAAGTTCAGAAATCTAACCTGAAAGGGAGAAAATAACAATGGCACAGGACAAGAGAGTGGAACAGATCACCGATATGGAGGTCGATTTTGCGCAGTGGTATACCGACATCTGCCGCAAGGCGGAGCTGGTGGAGTACGCCTCTGTCAAGGGCTTTACCATTCTGCGCCCCTATGGCTACGCCATTTGGGAAAATATGCAGAGTATCATGGACGGTATGTTCAAAAAGACCGGTCACGTCAACGTGGCGATGCCCGTTCTGATCCCCGAGAGCCTGCTGAAAAAAGAGGGCGAGCTTGTAAGCGGCTTTGCCCCCGAGGTCGCGTGGGTCACGATGGGCGGCAGCGAAAAGCTTGAGGAGCGCCTTGCGTTCCGTCCCACGTCCGAGACGATGTTCTGCGACCATTGGCACAGCGTGCTGCACTCCTACCGTGAGCTGCCGATGCTCTACAACCAGTGGTGCTCCGTCATTCGCTGGGAAAAGACCACACGTCCGTTCCTGCGCTCGCGCGAGTTCTGGTGGCAGGAGGGTCACACCATCCACGAGACCGCCGAGGAGGCACAGGCGGAGACCGAGCAGCAGCTTAATTGCTATGCCGATTTCTTCGAAAATGTCCTCGCCATCCCCGTTGTAAAGGGCCGCAAGACGGACAAGGAAAAATTCGCCGGCGCCGAGGCGACCTACACCGTTGAGTGCATGATGAAGGATCGCAAGTCCCTCCAGGGTGCGACCTCCCACTACTTCGGCGACAAGTTCTCCCGCGCCTACGACGTGACCTTCACCGGCCGCGACAATAAGCTGCAGTACCCGTTCCAGACCTCCTGGGGCTCTACCACGCGCATGATCGGCGCGGTCATTATGACGCACGGCGACAACAACGGTCTGGTGCTTCCCCCGCAGATCGCCCCCATTCAGGTCATCGTCCTGCCCATCGCGCAGCACAAGCCAGGTGTCCTTGAAAACGCCCAAAAGCTCCGCGCACGTTTGGAAGAGGCGGGACTGCGCGTCAAGCTGGACGACAGCGACAACTCCATGGGCTGGAAGTGCGCGCAGTACGAGATGAAGGGCGTGCCGCTGCGCGTCGAGTGCGGCCCGCGCGACCTGGAAGCGGGTCAGTGCGTGCTCGTCCGCCGCAACGACGGCGAGAAGATCACCGTCAAGCTCGAAGACCTCAAGACCGCCGTCAAGGAGCAGCTTGACCTCATCCACAAGATGATGTACGACAAGGCGCTTGAGAACATGACCAAGAACACCTACGAGGCGAACACCATCGAGGAGGCCGACGCGCTGCAAAAGGCACACGGCGGCTTCATCAAGACCAAGTGGTGCGGCGAGCTCGACTGCGAGCTTGCGATGAAGGAAAAGGCCGGTATGTCGAGCCGCTGTATGCCGCTCAAGCAGTCCGGCAGCAAGGGCAAGTGCGTCTGCTGCGGCAAGGAATGCACGACCGACATCTACTGGGGCATCTCCTACTAAAATAAAAAAGTTCCCCGAGAGGGGAACTTTTTTTATACTTCTCCGTCTAATCTGGCAGAACCCAAACAGGAGGTACTTTGCCATGAAACGCTTTTTCGCGCTGCTGCTTGCCGCGGCGATGATGCTTTCCCTCGTATCCTGCGGTGAGACCGCGCAGGAACAACAGCCGCCGAAGAAAACCGAAACGGAGGCTGCCGACCCGTTCGCGGCGCAATATCTGAACGATTTCGCGCTCATCAGCGCGGAGCTTCCCACGCTTCCCGCGATGCCGAACGATGAAGAACTGATGGAAGCGTTCAACAAGCTCGACTATGACAAGATGGGTGCGGACGCTTACGAAAAAGCGCAGCAGGCGATCTGGGACGACTGGGACGCGCGCTCCCGCGCCTACGCCGATGCGGTCAAGGCGCTGCGCGGCGACGGCGTGGACGCGGCGTTTACCGATGGATTTCTCAAGTATACGCGCGACACCGCCTTGCAGATCTTTAAGGCGCACGGCGGCGAGAACGTGATCTATTCGCCCGCGAATTTATATCTCGCCCTCTCCATGCTCACCGAGACCGTGGACGGCGAGAGCCGCGCGCAGCTCCTTGCCTTGCTGGGGCTTGACAGCGTGGAGGATGCGCGCAAGTGCGCGGACAGCCTGTGGCGTAACCTGTACAGCGAAACCGCTTCCGGCAAAACGCTGCTCGCCAACTCCCTTTGGAGCAGCGACAAGTACGAAATGAAGACCAACGCGCTCGGCAAGCTGGGCGAAATCTACCACGCCTCCGCCTACCGCGCCCCGATGGGCGACAAAAAGACTGATGTCGCTATCGGCGAGTGGGTGAACGCGAACACGAACGGACTTTTGAAAGAGGCGGCGCAGTTTGAAACGAAGCCGGAGACACTCTTCATGCTCCTCTCCACGCTCTATTTCAAGGATCAATGGAGCGATGAATTCTATGACGGCGCGACGAGCAAGGACACGTTCACAAATAGCGCCGGCGAAAAGGAAGAGATCGACTTTATGCACAAGACGGATGACTGCGCAGGATTTTTCCATGACGTGGAAAGCGGCTATACTGTTGCTGAGCTCTGCTTCAAAAGCGGCGCAAAGATGCGCTTCCTGCTGCCTGATGAGGGTGTGAAGCTGGAGGACCTCATCGAAAACGGTACCGCCGTCGGTGGCCTGCAGATTTACGACATGGGCGTGAACATCCCGTTCGGCAAGATCCATTGGAGCGTGCCGAAGTTTGACGTTTCCTCCAACCTCCAGCTCATCGACGATCTCAGGACGCTCGGCGTGACCGACGTGTTTGACGATACCAAAGCGGACTTCTCTCCGCTCGTTGACCTTGACGAGTCTGCCGCCGTGACCTCGGTGCAGCACGCCGCGCGCGTGCTCGTGGACGAGAACGGCTGCGAGGCAGCGGCGTTCACCGCCATCACGACAGAATGTACCGCCGCCATGATAGAGGAGCTACCCGAGATCGAGATGAACCTCAACCGTCCGTTTGCCTTTATGATCACGGGCGTGGACGGTCTGCCGCTGTTCATCGGCGCGGTCAACACCGTTGCATAAGTACAACCAAAGAAGAAAACAAAACGCCGCTATTTCGCGGCGTTTTGTTTTTGCGCAACAGGGAGAAAATAGGCGCACAAAATCGTTAAAACGGAGAAACTGGAAAGAAATAGGCGAGAACGCTTTCGTTTGGTAATCAGCAGTAGTATAATATATATTGACATACGGACATTGACCTATGCCCGCACGCCAAACTTATATTTCTTGAAAGGGAGAGAAAAAGTATGGTTGGTTTCTTTGTATGTCTGGCGATCCTGATCGGAGGCTATTTTACCTACGGTAAATTCGTCTCCAAGACCTTCTCACCGGATGACCGCGAGACCCCTGCCGTCACGATGGAAGACGGCGTGGACTATGTGGTGATGCCGAGCTGGCGCATTTTCCTCATCCAGCTGCTCAACATTGCCGGTCTCGGCCCCATTTGGGGCGCGGTCGGCGGCGCGATGTGGGGCCCCGCGGTGTTCCTGTGGATCACCTTCGGCACCATTTTCGTCGGTGCTGTGCATGACTTCGCCTCCGGCTTCATGTCCATGCGCAACAAGGGTCTGAGCGTTTCCGAGCTGACCGGTCTTTATATGGGCAACGTGATGAAGAACATCATGCGAGTGTTCTCCGTCGTGCTGCTGTTCATGGTCGGCGTTGTGTTCGCTGTCGGCCCTGCTGGCCTTCTGTCCTACCTGTGCGGTCAGAACGGCTCCACCGGCATCATGACGAACAAGACCTTCTGGCTGACGGTCGTGTTTGTCTACTTCTTCATCGCGACGTTCCTTTCCATCGACAAGATCATCGGTAAGATCTATCCGCTGTTCGGCATCTGCCTGATCGTCATGGCAGTCGGCGTCGGCATCGGTATCTTCACCAATGGTTACACCATCCCCGAGATCCCCCCGCTGCGCAATATGCATCCCGCCGGCACCTCCATGTGGCCCGGTATGTTCATCTCCGTCGCCTGCGGCGCGATCTCCGGCTTCCACTCCACGCAGTCCCCGATCATGGCGCGCTGCTGCAAGAGTGAGAAGATGTCCCACAAGATCTTCTACGGCGCAATGGTTTGCGAAGGCATCATCGCTCTCGTTTGGGCGGCTGCATCCTGCGCTCTGTTCCCGATCTCTGCCGAAGGCACGATGACCGGTCTGCAGGAAGCGATGGCTGTCGGTCAGTCCGGCTGCGTGTACAACATCTGCGCGACCACGATGGGCGGTATCGGCATCGTTCTTGCGATGCTCGGCGTTATCGCCTGCCCGATCTCCTCCGGCGACACCGCGTTCCGCTCCGCTCGTCTGACCCTTGCCGACTGGCTCAAGATCGACCAGAAGGATTGGAAGAAGCGTTTGCTTCTCACCGTCCCCCTGCTCGCCTGCGGCGTTCTGGTCTCCCAGCTTGACTACACCGCCATCTGGAACTACTTCGCCTCCACCAACCAGATCCTTGCGATGATCGTTCTGTGGACGGCGTCCATGTATCTGGTCAAGAACGGCAAGAAGTCCTACATCACCGCCATTCCCGCTACCTTCATGAGCGCCGTCACGATGACGTTCTGCTTCAAGAGCCCGCTGTACTTCGGCGGCATTGCCGCGCTCGCCGGCGCAGCCGACATCATCGGTCTCGTGCTTGCGGCCGCGTTCCTGGTCCTCTTCATCCTTAAGGCGAAGAAAGCCACCGTCGAAACGCTTGCCAAGTGAAATAAGCAGGAAAGGGTAGGGACTTCGTATGTACATCGCGCCAAGACCGCTGTCAAAAGCTGTGCTCGAAGCCTCTGAGCTTCGCAGGGACAAAACGGAAGCCCGCAGGTATGACGACTGCGGACTCGGTAAAAAAGCGCTGTATCTCGGCGCGATGGGCATAAGCTGTGTCCGCTACATCTCGCTCACGCAGATCGAGCGTGTGTATAAGAGACTTGCCGTGTCCAAAGGCTTTTTTGAACAGGGCAAGGTCTACGGTACGCTTTGCTATCTTGTCATCCGATATGACGGCAAGGAGAAAGCCGTGCGCTTTACGCATGAAGAGGACGTCAACCTGCTCCTGCACCAGTTCGTGGACGAAACAGACATTCCGGTCGGAAAATCGTAATAAAAATGAATGGCGCTTCTGCGCCGTTCATTTTTTATCGGAAATATACCTTGTCCCACTCGGCGCCGCCGATGGCAAGCGGCGGCTCGATGCTGAGTCCCGCCTTGCCGCCGCGCCGCGCTTCCACGAGGACGAGCGAGGGCGTGTCCTTCGTTTGCACAAAGCGCAGCCGCTTCGGCTCCATGCCGCGGCCGCGCAGCGTGCAGAACAAATCGACCAGTCGCTCCGGGCGATAGACGAGCGCAAAGCGCCCGCCCCAGCGCAGCACGCGCTTTGCCCCGGCGCAGACGTCATCGAGCGTGCAGCTTGTTTCCTCCCGCGCGGTCTGACGGCTGTCGCCTATCGCGCTCGCGCCGCTGCCTG
>JAZLIU010000146.1:0-2883 GCA_045617565.1 Oscillospiraceae bacterium | reverse complement strand
CCTCGCGGGTGATCTTCACCTTGTGATGCGCCTCGTATTTATCCCGCAGACCGGTCAGGATCTGCACCGATTCCTCCTCGCTCGGCTCGCCCACCGTCACCGGCTGGAAGCGGCGCTCGAGCGCGGCATCCTTTTCGATATACTTGCGGTACTCGGAAAGCGTCGTCGCGCCGATCACGCGAATTTCGCCGCGGCCGAGCGCGGGCTTGATGATATTCGCCGCGTCCACCGCGCCCTCGGCACTGCCCGCGCCGACGATGGTGTGCAGCTCGTCGATAAAGAGGATGACGCTGCCGTCGCGCCTGACCTCGTCAATGAGGCCCTTGATGCGCTCTTCAAACTCGCCGCGGTACTTTGTCCCCGCGACCATGCCCGAGAGGTCAAGCGACAGTAATCGCTTGTCCTGCAGCTCCTCCGGCACGTCGCGAAGCACGATCTTCTGGGCAAGGCCCTCTGCGATGGCGGTCTTGCCGACGCCCGGCTCGCCGATGAGCACGGGGTTGTTCTTCGTGCGGCGCGAGAGGATCTGCACGGTGCGCTCGATCTCCTTTTCTCGCCCGATGACGGGGTCAAGTTTGCCCTCGCGCGCCATCGCGGTGAGGTCGCGCGTAAACTCGGCAAGTCCCTTGCCGCTCTTGCTTTCGCTTCGCATCGGGCGGCTGCTTTTCGCTGCGGCACGCGGTGCCTCGCCACTCTTCTGCACAACGGAGGCATAGAGCTTCTTGATGTCCACGCCCGCAGTCGTGAGCAGCCGCACCGCCATGTTGCTGCCGTCGCGCAGCAGTCCCATGAGAAGATGCTCCGTCTCGATGATATTGCTGCCCGCACGCGCGGCCTCGCCCACGGCAAGCTCCACTGTGCTGCGGGCACGCGGGGTAAGTCCCTGCGTCGGCGCCATCTCTGCCATGCCGCGCCCGACGGTGCGCACAATCAGATCGCGCACCATCCGCTCCGTGAGCCCTGTTTCGATCAGCGCGCGGTAGGCGTTTCCGCCCTCCTCGCGCAAAAGCGCGAGCAGCAGATGCTCGCAGCCGACGTAGCCGTGTCCCAGCTCGCCCGCCGCCTCCTGCGCCTGCCGCAGTACATTCTCCGCACGCGGAGAAAATTTTCTTTCACTCATTGTCCTTCACTCCTTTTCCATAGGTGAAAAACCTCAGTCATCCAGACGTTTTAGCTCATCGCGTAGCTTCGCCGCCTGCTCATAGTCCTCCTGCTCCAAAGCCTCTTGGAGCGCGATGTGCAGCGCGTTCTTCTCGCGCTCGCGGCGCAGCACACGCTGCTCCTCAGCTGAAAGCAGCGGCTGCTCGTGCTCTTCTTCGCTCGGCAGAATATGCAGTGCGCGGCGCGCCGCCGGTGTGAACGATGGCGCAAAATCCTCGCCGCCCACGACGCGCGGCAGCAGCGAAAAGAGATCGTCCCACGTGCCGCCGAAGTCTGTGCGATAACCGAGCGCCTCCGCACACGCCTCGCACAGGTGCGCCTCGCTCACGCGCCCATTGACGTTGGAACGGTAATAAAAGGTCGCGTCATTTCTGCCGCAGTTCTCACATTTCATTATGATTGCCTCCTTTTGCCATAATTAAACGCAGTGGATGAGCACCTGGCGCATCAGATCGGCGCGCAGCGCGTCCCGTGCTGCGCGCGGCACGGTGCGAAGCGCCGTATTGCCGAGCACGAGGCGCAAAATGTTCGCCGTGTCCTGCGAGATCGCGTCCGCACCCTCGAGATTTTCCACGATCGCCAGCGCACTCGCAAGGTCGATCTCCTGCCCGATGGAGTTGATGAAGTGCATCAGAAGCGTCGGGCGGTCAACGCGCACGCGGGAGATGCGGATATAGCCCCCGCCGCCGCGCCGACTCTCCACGATATAGCCGTGCTCCGGCGAAAAACGAGTTGACATAACATAGTTGATCTGACTCGGTACGCAGTGAAACCGCTCGGCAAGGTCGCTGCGCTGCAGCTCCAGCACGTCGCTGTCCTCCAACTCCGCGCGGATAAATTCGGCAATAATGTCGCTGATGCCCATATTTTGATCCTCCCGTAAGTTTGACTTTCTTTGACGTTTAAGTGTAGTATAGCGCGTCCTATTCAAATGTCAACGGCTTCTTTGACCTTTCCTGATCTATTTTACAAATTGTTCAAAATTGGCCTGCAAAAAAAGCGGCGAACGAATAATTTGTCGAAAATCAGAATTTTCCTGCATACTTTCTCTTGCATTTTCATACTTTCATGGTACAATGCACTTAGAAGATTGCATGAAAGTGCAACTAAATACTTATGGAGGTACTCACATGGCTTACAAAATCAGTTCCGCCTGCGTCAGCTGCGGCGCTTGCTCCGATGCTTGCCCCGTTGGCGCTATCGCTCAGGGCGACGCTCAGTATCAGATCGACGAGAATGCCTGCCTCAGCTGCGGCACCTGCGCTGATGTCTGCCCCAACGGCGCTATCGCCGAGGCTTAATCAAAGCAACAAAAAAACGCGCCGCACGGCGCGTTTTTTGTTTTCTATCGAGGTATTTTCATGATTCGACAGGATTATCTTTGGGACGGCGGCCCCTGTTTCTTTTTTGACACCAACCTCTTCGCCCCGTCGACGGACAGCTTCGCGCTCGGGTACTTCGCCGCGCCAAAAAACGGTGAGCGCGTGTGCGATCTCGGCTGCGGCACGGGCTTGCTCGGTGCGCTGCTCATGGCACGCGACAATACACTGATGCTGCACAACGTGGAAGTGCAGCAGGACGCGATGGCGCTCGCCGAGCGCACGTTTGCCGCAAACGGCTGGACAGCGGAATGGTATCGCGGCGACCTGCGCGATGTGCTTCCCGCCGCGGGGACGATAGATTATGCCCTGTGCAACCCGCCGTACTTCAAGGCAGGCAGCG
>JAZLIU010000145.1:0-5617 GCA_045617565.1 Oscillospiraceae bacterium | reverse complement strand
AGCCTGCCCCCTTTGCGCAAAAACACCTGTGCAAGTCTATGCACAGGTGTTTTTTGATATGTATTTACTGCACGCTGTATGTCCCGCGCACGAGTACCTTGGTATTGTCCGCCGTCGCCTTGACGCCGCGCTCCGTGACCGTCATCATATAGAGATTGTTCTTCTCCAGCGCGTTGCCGCCGACGATCACCGCGCCGCTCGTCTCGTTGACAAGTCCCGGTGAGGAGTTTGCCACGCACGAGGCGCTGCCCACGCGCAGCATGACCTCGCAGCCGATGTCGCCGTAAAGCGTCTGCCCTTTCGCCATCGTCACGACCACGAAGCTGTCCACCGTACCGCTCGATGCGCCCGCGCCGGAAACGGCGGAGCCGTATTTCTTTTCAAACGCCGCTGCGTCGCTCTTGACCTGCGCGGAAAGCTCTTTGGAGACTGTCTCGTTGCGCGAGGCGATCTTCTTGTCCACGGACTCCATCATCTGCGGCAGGAACTTTTCATTCAAGTAGCTCAGCGTCACGAGCGGATCGTCCGACGAGCCGACGCTCGCCGCCATAACGCTTGCGGTGAGCACCGTGAATGCCGCGAGCGCGAGCGTAAAAAGGCGGGTAAGGGCACTTGTCTTTTTCATGCTTGTTCTCTCTTTCTTGCGGCACGGAGAGAGTGTTCCCTCTCCGTGCCATAGGATCATATCAGTTGTGTATTCTGCAGTCCGAAGCTCACCGCGATCGCCGCGTCGATCTTTTCCATCAGCTCGCCGTCCACGTGCCCCATGTGCTCGCGCAGCCGGCGCTTGTCGAGCGTGCGGATCTGCTCGAGCAGCACCACGCTGTTGCGCGGCAGCCCGTGATCCGGCGCCGAGATCTCGATATGTGTGGGGAGCTTTGCCTTGTTGGTCTGCGAGGTGATGGCGGCGGCGATGACCGTCGGACTGTATCGGTTGCCGGTGTCGTTCTGGACGATGAGCACCGGACGGACGCCTCCCTGCTCGCTCCCGACCACGGGAGAGAGGTCAGCGTAATAAATGTCGCCGCGTTTTACATTGGTATCCACTTACATTCACACTCCAGCGGGAAGATGTACCCTTTGTTCAAAAAGGTCACTATCATTCTCCCACGCGGGGGCGGAATTTATACCGGAGAAAAGAATCTCGTCTCCGCTTTTCTGCCCCGCAGCATCCTATGCGTGCGAAGCGCGATGGGTGCTTATCCGAGAAGCTGGAGGTTGTAGTCCACCTGCTTGCCGCCGAGGAAGTACAGGCGCGGCACGCGCTTGCTCACGGCGCACAGAAGTTCATAGGAAATGGTATCGCAGAGCTTGGCATTCGTCTCGCACAGCATCGTCTCGCCGAAGACCTCCACCTCGTCGCCGACCTTGACGTCGGGCAGGTCGGTGATGTCCACCATGCACATATCCATGCAGATGCGGCCGACCTGCGGCGCAACGCCGTAAGGTGTGAGCACTTTGAGCTTATTGGAAAGTGCGCGGAACAGGCCGTCGGCATAGCCGATGGGCAGCACCGCGATGCGGCTGTCGCGTTCGGTAAAGAATTTTCTGCCGTAGCTGATGGAGGTCTCCGGGGTGAAATTCTTAATGGTGGACACAACGGTCTTGACCGTCATGACAGGCTTCATGCCCATCTGCTCGGCAAGGTCGCCCGTACCGTAGAGGATGATGCCGCAGCGCACCATATCCCACGCCCACTCGGGGTAGCTGGCGATGCCGCCGGCGTTGCAGCAGTGGTGCAGGCGGAACTTGAAATTGCCCTGCGTCTCGACGGCTTCAATCATGCGGACGAAGCGGTCGTGTTGCACCTTGGTAAACTCAACGTGCTCCGGCGCTTCCTCATCGGACACGCAGAAGTGCGTGAACACGCCCTCCACGTCGAGCCCGGGGAGCTTGAGCACTTCCAGAATGCTATGTAGGCTCTCGTCGAAATGCGCGTCATCGCACTGGAAGCCGAGGCGGCCCATGCCGGTGTCGAGCTTGACGTGGACCTTCATCTTTTTGCCGAGCTTCACGGCGGCGTCGCTGAACGCCTTGGCGATGTCATAGTTCTGCACCGCCTGCGTCATGTCAATGTTAATGATGCGCTCCGCCTGATCGGCAGGCGTGAAGCCGAGCATAAGGATGGGGAGCTTGATGCCGTTCACGCGCAGCTCCTCCGCCTCGTCAACATTGGAGATCGCAAGGTATCCCGCACCGATTTTTTCTAGGTGCTTCGCTACGCGCACGGCACCGTGGCCGTAAGCGTCCGCCTTGACGACGCCGAGCAGCTTCGCGTTCGGCCCCACCTGACGGCGGATCGTTTCAAGGTTATGCGTCAAATTGTCCAGACGGATCTCTGCCCATGTCCTTTTGAGCGTGCTGTACATCGCAAGACCGGCTTTCTATCATTCAGAGTAATGCACACTTATTCACCCTTTTCCTGTGCATCCGAGGATAGTATAGCACCAAATGTAAAATCCGTAAACTCCGCAAATAAAATTATTTTCCCGTTTTCGGCAATTTCCGCGTAGAGCGGCACGTTTTCCGCGGAGAAGTACACAATGCAAGCGAGCTTTTCCCCGCCGCAGTCCGTTTCAAAGCACACGCGCAGGGCGTCCTGTTCGCCGAAGCGCTCCATACTCTGCGCGGTGATATAGCTCTCGGGGCAAGAATTCAGCAGCAGCGGCACGCAGGAAAGCGCCGACACCTTCGGGTTCAGCGTCCCTGCGTCGAGCACCGCGCCGTCGTACTCCAGCGCGAGCGTTTCGCCGTCGATGTGCGCTGTGACGCCTTTGAGCGCGTCGGGCGCGAGTACGCGGGCGGAAAGCGTGTCGCCGTCCTTCGTCAGCGAAAGCGTATAGTGCAGCGTCTCGTCCTCGCGCGCCACGTCGACCTCCACCTCAGCGGCGTAGCCCCGCAAATCAGCATAAAGCGTTTGCACCTCCGTCACGCGGTCAATGTCCGCATCGCTGCCGCACGCGGTGAGCAGCAGTGTAAGCGGCAATAAGCAGCCAAGCAGTTTTTTCATATCATCCCCCCGTATCTCTGTATTTCTATGAAAGGTGCGCCGCCCTTATGCGCATACGCCCGCGCGGACATCAACATCTTTTCGCCGTTTTCCCGAAAATTTCGCATATTCACAACATTATTCACTCTGATTTTTGCATAATACTTTTGAATATTCACATTTTCGCCCCGGTTTCCCGCATTTTATGTTCATTTTGTGCAGTAACTTCGCAAAATTAATTTCTATTTTGTCTATTTTGTGCATTGACGGCGCATGAATATCGTATTATTATTCATCCATGCTTTTCAAACGCCTTTGAAAATGTGAGCAACAAAAATGACAATAAAAAATATGGAGGAAAACAAAATGAAAAAGTTTCTTGCACTGATGCTCGCCATGGTTATGGCACTCTCCCTCGTCGCCTGCGGCGAAAAGGAAGCCCCCGTCCAGCCCGAAACCACCGACACGCAGCAGGAGCAGCAGCCGGAAGAGCCCACGCTGACCACCGTCACCCCCGGTAAGCTGACCGTCGCCACCTCCCCCGACTTCGCTCCCTATGAATTCTACTCCATCGACGCCGCCGGCAACTACACCCTCGCCGGTTTCGATATGGCGCTCGCCCAGTACATCGCCGACTATCTCGGCCTTGAGCTTGAGGTCATCCCCATGGACTTCGACGGTACGCTCACTGAGCTCGCCGCCAAGAGCGTCGACCTCTCTCTCGCCGGTTACTCCCCCGACCCCAGCAGAATGGACAAGATGGACTTCTCTGACATCTACTATCAGGGCGGTCAGTCCTTCGTCACCGTGAAGGATAAGGTCGATCAGTTCCCGACGCTTGCCGACGCCAACAAGGCCGACTTCAGCATCGGCGCTCAGAACGGCTCCATCCAGTGGGATCTCGCCATGGAAAACACCCCCGATGCCGATAACGTCTCCCTGCAGAAGGTCACCGACATCATCGGCGAGCTGATCGCCGGCACGCTGGACGGCGCGTTCATCGAGACCGCTGTTGCCGAGTGCTATGGCATCAACTATCCCGAGCTGGTCGTTCTGCACGACGTTCCCTATGAGCAGGAAGGCTCCGCTGTCGGCGTCTCCAAGGGCAACGCTGAGCTGCTCGCCGGCGTCAACGAAGCCATCGCTGCCGCTCTGGCCGACGGTTCCATGTCCCAGTTCGTCGCGGACGCCAACGAGCTTGCCACCGGCAACATCCTCGAAGGTCTGCTCGACGGTTAATTCCCCTCTCTCGATATAAGCACAATCATTGGAACCACAATTTCCTCCCCTGCTACTCAGGGGAGGAAATTGTCGGTTTTCGAAATCTGACAAAAGGAGATCCCTGCTATGCTTTCAGCAAAAGGCTTTGCGGCAACCTGGAAATTCATGAGTATGTTCCGGGACGGTCTGATCTGTACCGTGTCGCTCTCCGCGCTGACCGTTCTGTTCGGTTTTATTCTCGCGCTGATTCTTGCGGTGATGCGTCTTTCCGACTTCCGCCCGTTCCGCGCCCTCGGGCTCACCAGGGACGGCAAGCTGCGCGAGAGCACCTCGTTTTTGGCAATACTGAGCCGGTTCAATCCACTCAACTTCCTTGCCACTGTTTATGTTGAGGTCTTCCGTGCCACACCGATGCTGGTGCAGCTGTTCATCATCTATTACATCGTTTTTGCCCCTGTCAAGCTGCCCACCTTCAAGCTGTTCGGCTTCATCCGCTTTGAGCGTTTTCTCCCCGGCGTCGTGGCGCTTGCGATGAACTCCGGCGCGTACCTGTGCGAGATCATCCGCGCAGGCATCCAGTCCATCGACGGCGGGCAGACCGAGGCGGCGCGTTCGCTCGGTATGTCGCAGGTGCAGAATATGCGCTTCATCGTGCTGCCGCAGGCGATCAAGAACATCCTCCCCGCCATCGCGAACGAATTCGTCACCATCATCAAGGAATCCTCCGTGTGCTACACCATCGGCGTGCAGGACATCATGTATGCCGTGTCCTCCGTCAAGGGCGCGACCTTCTCGATCGGCGAGCCGCTGATCGTGGCGACCTGCGTGTACTTCTGCCTGACGTTCCCGACGAGCAAGATCATCGCCTACTTCGAGCGCAAAATGAGCGTGGGCGATCGCCGCAACGGCAGCGACAGCTCATCCAAAAAGCGCAAAAAGCTCGCGCAGCTCAAGGCGCAGTCGGTCACCAGCGAGCATGAGCGCATGGCGAAGTTATAAGGGGGATATGACAATGGCAGAAAAACTGATTCAGGTCAAAGACCTCAAAAAACACTATAACAAGGGCGCGATCAAGGCGCTCGACGGCGTCACGGTGGACATCAACCGCGGCGACGTGATGGTCGTCATCGGGCCGAGCGGCAGCGGCAAGTCCACGTTCCTCCGCTCGCTCAATCTGCTCGAAGAGCCGACCGGCGGCGAGATCATTTTCGACGGCGTGGACATCACCAAGAAGAAGACGAAAGACGCCGACGGCAAGATGGTCAAGCACGACATCGACAAGCCCCGCCAGAAGATGGGCATGGTGTTCCAGCACTTCAACCTCTTCCCGCACAAGACCATCATGGAGAATATGACGCTCGCGCCCATTCAGGTGCGCCACATGAACAAGGCGGACGCCGAGGAAAA
>JAZLIU010000144.1:0-2687 GCA_045617565.1 Oscillospiraceae bacterium | reverse complement strand
CCGAAAAAACCGCAGAAAAACGAGCCCCCCCCCAAGGGGTGCGGCTCTTTTTGATGCGCAAGTTTCCGCGCTGCGGCGCGGGGGACGGCCGCGGCGGCTTTGCCGCCTGCCGTCAGGCCAAAGAGATACTTTCTTTTCCCGAAAAGAAAGTATCCCTCTGGACACCCGAAAGAAAAGGGTTTGTACAGACTTGCCGTTGCGTGCAGTCGGTCACTGCCTGTAGTGGGTTATTGACGACACATTGGTCGGCATCGCCAACCGCTGCCGCTACCGCTGTGCGTATCGGGGTGCTTGACGATACATTCTGCGTCTATCACCGCTGGCGCTGCTGCGGTGCGGAAATGTAGCGTTCTTCGCAGTCTTGTTCGGCGGCGATCAGAATTTCTTTTGCCGCGCCGTAATTCTGCTTTTCGATTGCCTCAATGGCGCGCTCGGAGGCATCGACCATCAAAACGTATAATTCTTTGTAATTCGTCATACAATCACCCCACGCCTATTTTAGGACTAAATTGTCCTATTTTCAATAGGACAATTTGCCATAATAATTGCGGGTGATTTGTATGACTCGCATGAAAGAATTGCGAAAAAGCAAGGGCTTTTCCCAAATAAAAATGCAAATGCTGACGGGAATTGACCAAAGCTATTATTCCAAGCTCGAAAATGGCAAGCGCAACCTGACTTTTGAGCAGTGCCGCCGTATTGCCCTCGCGCTGGAAACCAGCATGGATTATCTCGCCGAACTGACCGACGAGAGCAAGCCCTATCCAAAGGCGAAAAAGTAAAAACCCCGGGGGAGGTTTCCAAAGGAGGGGCGCGCACGCCCCTCCTTTGTGTCATTCAGGAAAGGTCAAGGGAAACCCAGTTGAAAGGGTTTCCTTGCGCTTCTCTGGGGGTGCTTGAGGGTGTGTTCTCTTCCGGAAGAGAACACCCCCTCATATCCGGCAGCAGGCTGCCAAGCAGCCGCGCTGCCGCCGCCCGTCGCAACGGGCGGAACACTTCGCTCTTTCTTTTTCCCTCCACCTGTGGTAAAATAACCGCAGAACAACACGGAGGACACCCTTTATGAAACGATTTCTTGCGCTGCTGCTCGCGGCGCTTCTCATCTTCTCCCTCGCCGCCTGCGGCAAGACCGTCACCCCCGAAGCACCCGAAGTGCCGGAGGTCGACGAACCCTCCCCCGAGGAGCTCTACGAGCAGGAGCGCCTCGCCGAGCTTGCCCGCCGCGAAGCACAGATCAACGACATTCTCGCCGGTATGACGCTCGAAGAAAAGGTCGGGCAGCTCTTTTTCCTGCGCTGTCCCGCGGAAAACGCGGCGGAAACCGTCGAAACGTACCACCTCGGCGGCATCCTGCTCTTCACGCGCGACTATAAGGACGCGAGCGAAAACTGGCTCACGCGCGAAGCTTTCCGCGAAAAAATCGACGGTTTGCAATCCGCCGCGCAGAGCGACACCGGCGTGCCGCTCTTCATCGGCAGCGACGAGGAGGGCGGCACCGTCACCCGCGCGAGCCGCAACCCCAACCTGTTCGACAGCAAATTCCCCTCCCCGCAGGAGCTTTACAAAGCCGGCGGCATGGACGGACTGCTGACCGAAACGATGCTCTACAACCAAAGTCTGCGCTGGGAGCTCGGCGTCAACGTCAACTTTGCTCCCGTGTGCGACGTGACGAGCGGCGAGGGGCAGTTCATGTATGAGCGCAGCTTCGGGTATGACGCAAAATCGACCGCCGACTATATCGCGCGCGTCGTGCTGACGATGGGCGACGCCGGCATCGGCGCGACGCTCAAGCACTTCCCCGGCTACGGCGACAATGTAGACACGCACACGGGCATCGCCGTGGACGAGCGCTCTTACACGCAGTTTGAGCAGGTGGATTTTCTGCCTTTTGTTGCGGGCATCGAGGCGGGCGCGCCGTTCGTCATGGTCAATCACAACATCGTGAACTGCATGGACGACACTTACCCCGCCTCGCTCTCCCCCGCCGTGCATAACGTGCTGCGCGACGCGCTCGGCTTTACCGGCGTCATTCTCACCGACGATCTCGACATGGACGCGGTCAAGGCCTACGCCGACGACGGCAGCATCGGCGTCCTCGCGCTCGCGGCGGGCAACGATATGCTCGTGTGCAGCGATTTGACGCAGATCGCCGCCATCGTCAGCGCTGTTGAAAACGAGGCACTCGACGAATCCGTCATCGACAGCGCCTGCCGCCACGTGCTGACGGTAAAACAGAATATGGGACTTTTCTAAAAAGTGCGGCGCTGTGCCGCCGATACACGGAGGAAAAAATCATGGAAACGAAAAAGCTTTTTTATGCCGACGTAATGCAGCGTGAATTCACCGCGACCGTCATCTCCTGCGAGGAAGTCAAGGGCGGCTTCGCCGTCGTGCTCGATCAAACCTGCTTCTATCCCGAGGGCGGCGGCCAGCCCTGCGACCGCGGCGTACTCGGTGACGCGCGCGTCCTCGAAGTTCACGAAAAGGCGGGCGTCATCACGCATTTGTGCGACAAGCCGCTGTCCGTCGGCGAAACGGTCACGGGCGAGATCGACTGGGCGCGCCGCTACGACCATATGCAGCAGCACTCCGGCGAGCTCATTTGCACAGGGCTGATCTGCGCGCAGTACGGCGGCGACAACGTCGGCTTCCACATGGGCGCGGACGCCGTGACCATCGACTGCAAC
>JAZLIU010000143.1:0-3173 GCA_045617565.1 Oscillospiraceae bacterium | reverse complement strand
GGCACACCGGCGAGGTCGCCGTTGCCGAAGTTGCCGTCAGCAGCACCGGAGCAGAGGACGACGAGGGAGGTCAGGGTGCAGATGACGATGGTGTCCATGAAGACTTCGAAGATACCGTAGAGGCCCTGCTTGACGGGGTTCTTCTCGGAGGTGGCAGCATGGGCGATCGGAGCGGAGCCGAGACCGGCTTCGTTGGAGAACACGCCGCGGCCGACGCCCTTGGTGATGGCGAGCTTCATCGTGATGCCTAAGCCCCCGCCGACGACAGCTTCGGGGCTGAATGCGCCCTTGAAGATGGCACCGAGGACACCGGGGATCGCGCCGGCGTTGACGATGACGACGATCAGCGCGCAGACGATGTAAATAACAGCCATGAAGGGAACGAGCTTCTCGGTGACCTGACCGATGCGCTTCACGCCGCCGATGAGGACAAAGCCGACGAAGACGGCGACGACGATACCGGTGACGAGAGCGATGGTGGTGGCGGAATCAGCAGCGGCGGGGTTGAACGCCTGCGCCACGGAGTTGACGGAAGAAGCGATGGAGTTGATCTGGGAGATGTTGCCGATACCGAAGGCAGCGAGAGCACCCAGGACGGAGAAGATGGCGCCGAGCCACTTCCAGTTCTCACCGAGACCGTTCTTGATGTAGTACATCGGGCCGCCGCACCATTCGCCGGCGGCGTTGCGTTCACGATAGCGAACGGCGAGCGTCACTTCGGCGAACTTCGTGCACATACCGAACAGAGCGGAGATCCACATCCAGAACACGGCGCCGGGGCCGCCGAGGATGATCGCGCCCGTGACACCGGCGATGTTACCGGTACCGACGGTGGAAGCAAGCGCGGTGGAGACCGCCTGGAACGGCGTGATCTCGCCCTCGCCGGCTTCGCTCTTCTGGAAGATCTTGCCAAGGGTGTTCTTCATTGCGTAGCCGAACTTTGCGATCTGCGGGAAGCCGGTGCGGACCGTGAGGTACACGCCCGTGCCGACCAACAGTGCCAGCATGATCGGGCCCCATACGAAGCCGTTAATGGCACTATTTACAGCAATAATAGTTTCCATACATTTTCCCTCTCTTAAAAATATTACATTTTATGAAATACCCATTCAAAATATTTCATGTTCCAAGAATAACAAACTCATATTGGAAAGTCAACGGGCAAAGTGCTGTTTCTTTCCCTCTAATTTTGTCTAAAATAACCATTTATGTTTTTTATGAATTGTGGAAACCGTTCAAAAACTTTTATTGTTTTGAAAACTTTTTTACTTTTTCTCCAATTTGGCTTGACAGGCAGGGTTTTCCATGCTATCTTAACTGTGTTAATACGGTTGATACAGTTAGCCGATGCCGGAGGTGCATGATGGTTTTCTCTGCAGAGGCTATTATTCTCGGGCTTATCGCAGCGGTGCTCGTCGCCGCCGTGATCGCCGGGAGGAACCGATAAGGAGGGATGTTCCTTGATCACACTGAATTACCGCGACGCCCGCCCGATCTACGAGCAGGTGCGCGACGGACTGCGCCGATTGATCGTCACGGGCGCGGTCGCCGACGGGGAGCGATTGCCGAGCGTCCGCACGCTCGCCAGTCAGCTTGCCATCAATCCCAACACCATCGCCCGCGCGTACACGGAGCTGGAAAACGAGGGCTACTGCTGCTCTGTGCCGGGCAAGGGCTGCTTCGCCGTGAGAGCGGAGCGTGCGAAAGACGACGAGCGCCGCCGTGCGCTGGAGGAAAAGGTCCGCGAGCTGCTCGGCGAGCTGCGTGCGATGGGCGCAAGCGAAGCGGAACTGATCTCTTTATTAAAGGAGGCTGAGTATCATGATTGAAGTACGCGATGTCGTCAAGACCTTTGACGGCTACGCCGCGCTTGACGGCGCGACGCTCACCGTGCCGAAAGGCGCGATCTACGGGCTTGTCGGCCCCAACGGTGCGGGCAAGACGACGCTGCTGCGCCACCTGACCGGCGTTTACCGGCAGGACAGCGGCACGGTCACGTTCGACGGCGTGAACGTGTGGGAAAATCCGTATGTGAAAGCATCCATCGCCTCCATTCCCGACGACTGGCACTATTTTATGCAGTCGAGTGTGCGCGATATGATGAAGTTCTACCGCGGGTTCTATCCGCGCTTCAGCACGGAGCGCTACGAAAAGCTCAAGAGCGTGTTCGACCTTGACGAAAAACACATGATCCGCCGGATGTCGAAGGGGCAGCAGAAGCAGGTGGCGTTCTGGCTGGCGATGTGCTGCATGCCGGACTATCTCCTGCTCGACGAGCCGGTGGACGGTCTCGACCCCGTGATGCGCCGCCAGGTGTGGAGCCTCATCATGCAGGACGTGTCGGAAAACGGGACAACGGTGCTGGTTTCGAGCCACAATCTGCGCGAGCTGGAGGACGTGTGCGACCATGTGGGTGTGATGAACAAGGGGAAAGTGCTGCTTGAGCGCTCGCTTTCCGAGCTGCAGGACAACACGGTCAAGATCCAGCTCGCCGTTGAGAGCAGCGAGCCGCCGCAGCTTCCCGCCGACCTGACCGTATTGCACCAAAGCCGCGTCGGGCGCGTACACACGATCATCTTCCGCGGCAAGACCGAGGAGCTTTTGGAACGCCTCAAGGTCTGCTCTCCCGTCTTTCTCGAGGCAGTGCCGCTGACGCTGGAGGAAATTTTTATCTATGAACTGGGAGGTGAGGACTATGCCGTCCGTGAAATCGTACTTTATCCGTTCGCTCTTCCGCGGCACACTCGGCCGCACCTGGCCGCTGTGGGCGGCGTACACGCTCGTGTGGCTGCTCATCATGCCGGTCTGGCTCTTCACGATGCTTAACCGCTACCATATCGTTTCCTCGCAGATTACCGTTTCCTATGACATCCTCAATATGAGCATCAACGCAGGCATCGCGGCGGCGGCATTTTCCGGTATCTCCTTCGCCATGGCAATGTTCTCGTACCTGTCCAATTCCCGCGCGACCTGCGGACTGCACACCATGCCCATCCGCCGCGAGGGACTGTTCCTCACGCACTATGCTGTCGGCCTCTTCTGCCAGATCACGACGCTGCTGCTGACTTATGTGCTTGCCGCGCTTGTCGTCGCCGGACACGGCAAGTTCGATGCTTACGCCCTCGGCACGGGACTGCTCATCAATTTTGCACTGGTGCTGCTGTTCTACTCTC
>JAZLIU010000142.1:0-2111 GCA_045617565.1 Oscillospiraceae bacterium | reverse complement strand
GTCCGCTCTGCGGCGGCTTATGCCGTGCACGAGTTCTTCCAGAGCCGCGGATTCGTCTACGTCAACACCCCCATCATCACCGGCTCCGACTGCGAGGGCGCGGGCGAAATGTTCCAGGTGACGACGCTCGACCTTGAAAATCCGCCGAGAACGCCCGACGGCAAGGTAGACTATTCGCAGGACTTCTTCGGTAAAAAGACGAGCCTGACTGTCTCCGGTCAGCTCAACGCCGAGAACTTCGCCATGGCATTCGGCGACGTTTACACCTTCGGCCCCACCTTCCGCGCCCAGAATTCCAACACCGCGCGTCACGCCGCCGAGTTCTGGATGATCGAGCCGGAGATGGCGTTCTGCGATCTCGACGGCGACCTTGAGGTCATGGAGGGCATGGTCAAGCACATCATCAAGCGCGTCATGGAGCGCTGCCCGGACGATCTTGCATTCTTCAACAGCTTCGTCGATAAAGGGCTCCTTGAGCGCCTTGAACACGTTGTCAATTCCGACTTTGGCCGCGTGACCTACACCGAGGCGGTCAAGCTCTTAAAGGAGTCCGGCGCGAAGTTCGACTATCCTGTCGAGTGGGGTATCGACCTGCAGACCGAGCACGAGCGTTATCTCACCGAGCAGATATTCAAGCGTCCCGTGTTCGTCACCGACTATCCCAAGGAGATCAAGGCGTTCTATATGCGCCTCAACGACGACGGAAAGACCGTCGCCGCGGCGGACTGCCTCGTCCCCGGTATCGGCGAGATCATCGGCGGGTCTCAGCGTGAAGAGCGCCTGGAGCTGCTCGAGGGCCGCATCAAGGAGCTGGGCATGAATCCCGAGGATTACTGGTGGTACTGCGATCTGCGCCGCTACGGCTCCTGCCGTCACGCGGGCTTCGGCCTCGGCTTCGAGCGCATCGTGATGTACCTCACGGGCGTATCAAACATCCGCGACGTGGAGCTGCATCCGCGCACCGTCGGCAGCGCCGATTTCTAAGAACATTCCAAATAGCAAGAGGAGACTGCATCAGCAGTCTCCTCTCTTTTTGGCTTTTTGCGAAAAAAGCGGATAAAATCAAGAAAAAAGCTTGCAATCGGGGCATACTTATGATAGTATAGCGACCGTAATGAATGTAGGTAGTGTGTGAGTGGACTTAGCCGTCCGCTCTTTCTTTTGCGATTTTCAGAAAAAACGCAAAAAAAAACGCAGACCGACAAGGAGCAAGTATGAAAAAAGTAACGGATATCGTGCGTGAGCTGGCGCAGCCCATCGTGGAGCAAAACGGCTGTACGCTCTGGGACGTGGAGTACGTCCGCGAGGCGGGACAGTGGTATCTGCGCATCTATATAGATAAGGAGGGCGGCGTCAACATCCTCGACTGCGAGGCGATCTCGCGCCCGTTGAGCGACGCGCTGGACAAAGCCGACCCTATCGAGACGAGCTACACCTTTGAGGTCGCGTCTGCCGGAGCGGAGCGTCCGCTCAAGCGCCCGAGCGATTTCGAGCAGTTTATGGGTAGCCCCATCGTGCTCAAGACCTACAAGCCGCACGACGGCAGAAAAGAATTTTCCGGCGATTTGTCCGCCTACGACAATGGCGCGGTCGAGATGAAGATCGGAAACGAGACGCTGCGCTTTGAGAAGGACGAGATCGCGCTCGTGCGCCTGCGCTGTGACTTCTGAAACAACAAAAATCAACCATTTACTATACACGACAAGGAGTACTTCCCATGAAATGTGATGAAATCTTCGCCGCCCTTGCGATGCTGGAAAAGGAACGCGGCATTTCCCAGACCTTTATGATGGATAAGATCGTCCAGGCGCTCACCACCGCCTACAAGCGCGACCACGAGGGCGTGGAAAACGTCGTGGTGGACGTGGATGAGAGCAAGAAAGACCTGAAGATGTACGTTCAGAAGGAGGTCGTCGAGGAGGTCGAATTCCCCGGCACGCAGCTATCCGTGGAGGAGGCGAAGGCCATCTCCGCGAAGTATGTTGTGGGCGACATCGTCAATCTCCCGGTGGACAACGTCGAATTCGGCCGCATCGCCGCCGGCAACGGCAAGCAGGTCATCATTCAGGGACTGCGCGAGGCCGAGAGCGGCATGGTTTATGAGGAGTACA
>JAZLIU010000141.1:0-3398 GCA_045617565.1 Oscillospiraceae bacterium | reverse complement strand
TCATCCCGAACATCATCGACCCCAGCGTCCCCATCGGTCCGGACGACAGCGCCAACGTCGAGGTACAGCGCTTCGGCGAATCCAAGACGCCCGATTTCGAGATCCCCTATCACACCGAGATCATGGAGAGCTTCGACGGCGTGGATATGGACGCCGCGGGCCGCGTCTCCGGCGCGGGCTTCTACTACCTGCTCGGCGACATCGCGCGGCTGCACGAGGCCGTCCTTGCCTACGCGCGCGACTTCATGATCGACAAGGGCTTCACCTACTGCATTCCCCCGTTCATGATCCACGGCAACGTGGTCGAAGGCGTGATGAGCCAGAACGACATGGACGCCATGATGTACAAGATCGAGGGTGAGGACCTCTACCTCATCGGAACGAGCGAGCATTCCATGATCGGCAAATTCATCGACCAGATCATCCCCGAGGATAAGCTGCCGCAGACGCTGACGTCCTACTCCCCCTGCTTCCGCAAGGAAAAGGGCTCCCACGGCATCGAGGAGCGCGGCGTGTACCGCATCCACCAGTTTGAAAAGCAGGAGATGATCGTCGTCTGCAAGCCGGAGGATTCGATGGCGTGGTACGAGAAGATGTGGCAGTGGAGCGTGGAGCTGTTCCGCACGCTCGACATTCCCGTCCGCCAGCTCGAGTGCTGCTCCGGCGACCTCGCCGACCTCAAGGTCAAGTCCTGCGACATCGAGGCGTGGTCTCCGCGCCAGCAGAAGTACTTCGAGGTCTGCTCCTGCTCCAACCTCGGCGACGCGCAGGCGAGACGCCTCAAGATGCGCGTCAAGGGCGAAAAGGGAACGTATCTGCCCCACACGCTCAACAACACCGTCGTCGCGCCCCCGCGGATGCTCATCGCGCTGCTGGAAAACAACCTGCAAGCTGACGGCAGCGTCCTCGTTCCCAAGGTGCTACAGCCCTACATGGGCGGCAAGAGCGTGCTGATGCCCAAAAAGTGATAGCAAATAGCAATATTTCCTATAAAAAATACTATGTGTAATTAAGGAGAAGAGAAAATGAAAAAGTTTTTAGAAGAGTTTAAGGCGTTTGCCATGCGCGGCAACGTGATCGACATGGCAGTCGGCGTTGTCATCGGCGGTGCGTTCGGTAAGATCACCACCTCGCTTGTCAACGACATCATCATGCCGCTCATTTCCATGCTCACTGCCGGCATCAGCTTCGACCAGTGGAAATGGGTGCTCAAGGAAGCCGTGCTCGACGCGGAGGGCGTCGAGGTCGCAGCCGAGGTCGCCGTCAACTTCGGCAGCCTGATCGCCGTCATTCTCGACTTCATCATCGTCGCGTTCGCCATCTTCTGCATGGTCAAGGCGCTCAACAAGATGCACAAAAAGGAAGAGGAAGCCCCCGCCGCGCCTCCCGAACCCTCCGCCGAGGAAAAGCTCCTCACCGAGATCCGCGACCTGCTCAAGAACAAGTAATGCTGCCGACGCTCAAGCAGGGTTTATCCGAGCTCAAGCTGGACGCGGCAAAGGCGGAGGCGCTTGCGCGCTTCGCCGACTTGATGCTGCAAAAGAACGAAGTCATGAACTTAACGCGCATTACGGAACCGACGGCGGTTGCCCAGCTCCACCTGCTCGACTCCGCGATGCTGCTGAAATTTGCCGATTTCCGCGGCAAAACCGTCGCGGACGTCGGCACCGGCGCGGGCTTTCCCGGGATGCCGCTGCGGATTTTGGAGCCGGACTTTGATCTGACGCTCTTGGACAGTCTCGGTAAGCGCGTGGACTGGCTGAAAGAGACCTGCGACGCGCTCGGTCTCAAGCGCGTCGAATGCGTCCACGCCCGCGCCGAAGAATTCGCCGCGGACAAGCGCGAGAGCTTTGACCTCGTGACCTCCCGCGCCGTGGCGAATTTGCCCGTCCTCGCGGAGCTGTGTCTGCCGCTCGTCAAGGTCGGCGGACAGTTTCTCGCGATGAAGAGCGTGGAGAGCGAAGCCGAGATCGACAGCGCGAAAACCGCCATCAAGACCCTCGGCGGCAGGATCGTAAAGGTCGAGGATTACACGATCCCGACCTGCGACGTTATGCATCGCCTCGTCATCATCGAAAAGATCGCGCCGACGCCGACGCGGTATCCGAGGGCGTTTGCCAAGATCAAAAAAGCCCCGCTGTAAGGGGGTTCTGCAACTCTTTCGGGAAAGGAGTCTCGCATGGGACAGGTCATCGCCGTGGTGTCCGGCAAGGGCGGCACCGGTAAAACTTCATTCGTCTCGCTCACCGGCACGGCGCTTTCGCAGCTCGGCAAAAAGACGCTCGTGCTCGACTGCGACATCGGACTGCGCAACCTCGATCTGTACCTCGGGATGACCGACCGCGCGCTGATGGACTTTTCCGACGTGATGGCGCAGCGCGTCACCCTCGCGGACGCTGCCGTGCAGCACCCGTACTACCCGAATCTGTATCTTCTCACCGCGCCCGTGCGCGTGGACGGGGACGAGCCGGACGAAGATGCGTTCGCCGCGCTGCTTGAGACCGTGCGCGCGCAGTTCGACTTCTGCCTCATTGACGCTTCGGCGGGTCTCGGCAGCGCGTTCCGTCTGGCGACGGGCAGCGCCGACCGCGCCGTCGTCGTCTCGACCGCCGAGCCGTCAAGTCTTCGCGACGCGCAGCGCACCGTGATGGAGCTGCACGACTACCCGCAGGGAAAGCTGCACCTCGTGGTCAACCGCGTGCGGCGCAAGCTGCTCAGGTCCCTGCATTCCACCATCGACGACGCGATCGATGCGGCGGGATTGCCGCTGCTGGGCGTCGTACCGGAGGACGAAAACATTCCCGCGCGGCTCTCGCAGGGCAAACTCCATTGCCTGTGCGAGTTTGCGGGCGCATCGCTCGCCTGCCGCAACATCGCGCAGCGCCTTTGCGGCGAGCGCGTACCGCTGATGAAACTGTAATCCATTTAACATAGAGAAAGGATCGTGGTTCGATGAACATTGCTTTGATGGCGCACGACAACAAAAAAGACCTGATGGTGCAGTTCTGCACGGCGTATGCGGGCGTTCTGTCCCGGCACACGCTCTGCGCAACGAACATCACCGGCCGCATGATCGCCGAGGCGACGGGGCTTCCCATCCACCTCTTCATGGCGCGCATCCACGGCGGCGCGGAGCAGATCGGCGCGCGCATCGCGTACAACGAGCTGGACATGGTGCTGTTCTTCTGCGATCCGAACGACCCGCGCTACGACGAAAGCCTGACCTACATCTCCAGACTCTGCGACCAGAACAACATTCCGCTCGCCACCAATCAGGCAACGGCGGAGCTGCTGGTGCTCGGCCTCGGCCGCGGCGATCTCGACTGGCGCGAGATCATGTACCCGAAAACAAAACCGTTTACAACGTAATACAGCATGTAATAATTTAATCAAAAAAT
>JAZLIU010000140.1:0-5575 GCA_045617565.1 Oscillospiraceae bacterium | reverse complement strand
TGCGGTTGTGCTGTTTCCACCGCAGCATAGCGAGCGTTGCGGCGAGCAGAACGATCAGCAAAGCAAGGTGCAGGTAGCTGTAAAGAACGGAAAACGGGAAATACAGCGTGCTGTGATGGGAGCTGCTCAGGTAAACACCGGCCAGTAGCGGCGAGAGCGCACGATTTACCAGCGGCAGTCCGACAAGGCATACGAGCCAAAGTGCGCCGAGCCGGAGCAGTGACTTCCTTGTCGGCGAAATTTGCCTGCTGCGGTCAGCGCGCAGCGTCAACAGCAGAAGTGTCAACATACCGAGAAACTGCACCCACGCGACGGCGAGGCGCACATAGTTCCAGCTCGCCTCCCACAGAAAGGTCAAGCGCACCATAGTCCAGTTAAGTCCCGTGGCATAGCGCAGATAGAGATCGATGCTGAAAAACACCGCCCACGCGCACCACAGTCCTGTGTGCCGACGCGCCGTAAAGCAGACGAGCGCACACAGCAGAAACGGCGCGGCGTAGAGAAGGCTGAAAAGTCCACCGCCGAGCAGCAGAAAAGCAAGAAACGCCAATGCGCCGAAGCACAGCAGGATGACGCCGATGACCTTATGGGTTCCTGCTTCGGCGGAGGACGGCGAATGTTTTGCACCGTCGGCTTGTCCGGCACCTTCACTGCTTGTCGATCCGCGATCCTCCGATGCGGTGCTTTCCCGTCCGCCGCTCTCCCCGCGCACGAGCGTGTCGAGCGTCACACCGAACAGCGCACTGAGCCTGAGCAGCTTGTCCAGCTCCGGCACGGAGCCGTCCGTCTCCCATTTGGAGATCGACTGGCGCGAGACGTCCAGCGCGTCGGCAAGGTCGCCCTGTGACCAGCCCTTTTCCGCGCGCAGACGGGTAATGTTTTCTCCAAGTGTCATAGGGGGTATCCTCCTTGGGGGTGGTTTCTGCCTTCAGTATAGGCGAAAATGCGGGAAAAGTCCACCAAGCGCACTTGAAAAATTAGCAACTGACAGTTGCACCCGACGAAAGAGGGGGAGCCTGCACGAAAAATGACGGTTTCCGGTTGCGCGGAGGCGTTCTTTATGGTATATTGATCTCAGCAAGACAAATGACAAAAAAGACAGAGAGGGACCTTATGGAGTTTTCAATTCTTTATGCCATTCAAAATCTGCGCACGGGCTTTTTGGACACGGCGATCGTTAAGCTGACGGATCTCGTCGGTTCCTACGGTGAGATCTGGCTCATCGCGGCGGCGGTCATGCTGACCAACCCCAAATCACGCCGCTGCGCCTATACGATGCTCGTGTCGTATCTGCTCGTGTTCGGCGTCGGACAGTTCGGACTCAAGAACCTGATCGACCGCATCCGTCCCTGCAACATCGATCAGGCAGTCGCCATGCTGGTGGAACGTCCGACGAGCGGGTCTTTCCCGTCCACGCACGCCGCGTGGGCATTCGCCGCGGCAATGTCGGTGTTTCTGCACCACAAAAAAGCGGGCATCGCCGTGCTGGTACTTGCCGCGCTGGTTGCGTTCAGTCGGCTGTATCTGTTCGTTCACTTCCCGTCGGACGTGCTCGGCGGCATCGTGCTCGGCGTACTGGCGGCGCTTGTCGCGAAAGTGCTTGTGGATTTCATCGAGAAGAAGATCCCCGACAAATACAAAGAGTAAGCAGTAAAAAACTGACCGCCTTTCGGCGGTCAGTTTTTTTAGAATTCGTAATCCACGGCGACGCGGTCGACGCGGATGGCTTTGCACAGACTCGACACCGCGGCGTGTCGGGGGTCGGTCTTGTATGCGGCTAGTTCATCCAAGGAGTCGAACTCCGACACAAGCACGGCATCGTAGTTATCTGCGCCGATGTTCTTTGCAACCTCACAAGCGCGAAGCTGGGGGATCACACCGTAGAGCCCCTGCAATTTCGTGAGGAATTCCTCGGCCTGCGCCTCGGTACCCTCGCGGAATTTCCACATGACGATATGGCGGATCATTACTTCTTGGCGTTGTAGACCTCGATGGCTTTCTTGAGAATGTCGATGGAGCGCTCGATCTTGTCGCACTCGAGGACGTAGGCCATGCGGACTTCGTTGAGGCCCTTGCCGGGCGTGGCGTACATGGGCGCGCCGGGGGCGAACATGACGGTCTCGCCATTGTCGTTGAACTCTTCGAGCAGCCACTGCTGGAACTTGTCGGCATTGTCAACGGGGAGCGCAGCCATCAGATAGAAGGCGCCTCCCGGGGTGTCGAACACGATGCCGGGGATCTCTCTGAGCTTGCGCACCAGCGTGTCGCGGCGCTTCTTGTACTCATCGCGCACGGCGGCAAAGTACTCGGGGCCGACGGTGTAGAGCGCGGCGGAAGCGACCTGGTCGAGCGTGGCAACGGACAGACGGGACTGGCAATACTTCATGGCGTGACCAAGCAGATCCTTGTTCTTCGTGATCAGGCAACCGATACGGGCGCCGCAGGCGGAGAAACGCTTGGACACGGTGTCGATGACGATGATGTTCTCGCTGGCCTTGTCGGCGAACTCGCCGAAGGACTGCAGCGCCTGACCGCCGTAAACGAATTCACGGTAAGCCTCGTCACCGATGAGGAACAGATTGTGCTTGACGGCGACGTCGACGAGCATTTCCATCTCCTCGTGGCTGAGAATGACGCCGGTGGGGTTGCCGGGGTTGGTGACCATGATGGCGCGGGTGTGCTCGTTGATGAGCGCTTCGATCTTCTCGCGGTCGGCATAATGATAGCCTTCCTCGGGGCTGGTCGGGATCGGGGTAATGGACGCGCCGCAGGTGCGGGTCATCGTGTTGTAGTTGGGATAGAACGGTTCGGGAATGAGGATCTCGTCGCCGTCGTCCAGGATGCACTGCAGCGTAATGGCAAGCGCCTCGCTGCCGCCGGTGGTGATGAGGATCTCACTGGTGGCAAAGTGCATATCGAGCTTGTCGTAGTAGTTCTTGATAGCGTCGATCAGCTCGGGAATACCGGGGGAGGGAGCGTAAGCGAGGACGGGCTGCTCAAATTCCTTGATCGCCTGGAAGTAAGCGGGGGGCGTCTGCACGTCGGGCTGGCCGATGTTCAGGTGATAGATGCTGATGCCTCTCTTCTCAGCCGCCACCGCGAACGGGTGGAACTTACGCATGGGGGAAAGACCGCATTTTTCGACTTTGCTGGAAAACTTCATACTATATTTCCTCCTCAAAAATGAAAATTCGATCTTGAACCAAAAAAGAAATTCAAAAATTCCTCCTGTAAATTATAAACCCCGCGAGGAGGGATTGCAATTAGAACAAGCGAAAAAATGTGACGGTCTTTCTTGTGCTATGTGACGAAAAAGCACAGAAAGAGAATCGGACGCGCCTACAATAGCGCGTCCGGTTCGGATTCTCCGTAGACCTTGATCCCGTTTTTTTTCAGCAGCTCCGCTGTCACGCCGTCGCCCGCAACAAGGGAGCGGGTGAACGTACCGTCGTAAATTTCACCGCTGCCGCAGGAGGGGGAGCGTTCCTTGAGCACGGCGGCGACGCAGCCCTCGCGCAGACACAGCTCGAGCGCGGCGCGTGCGCCCTTTTGATACTGCGCGGTCACGTCCGTGCCGTCCTCCATCACGACGCGCCCGCCGATACGCTCGGAGGGATTGCGCGGTGTGGGGAGCCCGCCGAGCTGCTCGGGGCAGACGGGGATCAGCTCATATTTTTCGCGCAGGCGCTCGATACTTGCAGCGGGCTTGCCTTTCCCGTCGTAGCGGCAGGGGACGCCTAAAAGACACGCGGAGATGAGCAGCTTATCCACCGATCTCGAGCTCCTTTCCGTTGAGCACGGCGAGCACCAGCGTGTCGCCCTCGTACTTGAGCTTGAGGGAGAAAAACGGCTCGTCGGTGTCGAGCAGCCGCAGGAAAATCTTGTCGCCCTCCCAGAGCTTAAGTTTGAGAAGTTCGCTCTTTTTGATCCATTCGAGGTCGCCCTCGTCGCACTCTTTCAAATCGCCCGTCCAACCGTCGGCGGTGAACAGGTGCATATACTCCGTCTCCCACGTGTCGGAGATGAAAGTCACGATGCCGCGGTAGCGCCAGTTCGTCAGCGTCAGCCCGGTTTCCTCGCGCGCCTCACGCAGCATACAGTCCTCGGGACTTTCATTCTCCTCGAATTTTCCGCCGATGCCGATCCATTTGTCGTGGTTGAGATCGTTTTCCTTCTTCGTGCGGTGCAGCATCAGATATTCGTCGCCGCGCTCAACATAGATGAGCGTGGAGTTGATGGCGCGAAAAACAGATTTGCCCATACCCTTCCTCCTAAGCGTTTTTTCTCAGTATAAAAGACCGAGGGGGAAAATGCAAGCTTGCAAATCAAGGCACAGTCTGTTACTATAATCATACAGCTTTGCCCGTTTCTATATCAAACGGGAGGGCTGCCTTTTGCATTTTGAGGTGACTTATGGAGAAAAAGAGAATTTCCAACGAAATGGCGTATGTGCTGGGCAATATCCTCGTCGCGGTGGGCGTGGCGCTGATGGAGCGCTCGGACTTCGGCGTGTCGATGGTCGTGGCGCCCGCATACATCATCTACCGCAAGCTGTCGCTTGCTCTCCCGTTTTTCACGTTCGGCATGGCGGAGTATTCATTTCAGGCGCTGCTGCTGACGGTTATGTGCCTTGTGCTGCGCCGCTTCCGCGTGTCGTACCTGTTCTCATTCGTCACGGCGGTCTTTTACGGCGTGATCCTTGACATCGTGATGCTGCCGGCGGCGCTTTTGCCGAATGAGGGATTTCTTGTGCGCGCGATCCTCTACGCGCTCGGCGCGACCATCGGGCCGCTGGGCATCACCCTGATGTTCCACACCTACATTTCGCCCGAGGTCTACGAGCTGTTCGTCAAGGAGCTGGCGGGAAAGCTTAATATGCCGATCCACCGCTTCAAGCTGTATTACGACATCACCAGCGCACTGCTTGCCGTCGTGCTGTCGTTTGCGTTTTTCGGCTTCGGGCATTTTGTGGGCATCAAGCTCGGCACCGTTCTGTGTGCGCTCTTCAACGGCCCGCTCATCGGCGCGATCTCCGCATTTTACGACCGCCATTTTGAATTCTATGACGCGAAGAACTGGCGGCGATATTTTGAAAATTAGGGCTTGACTTCACGCCGATTTCTGATATAATAACTCTCGCTGTTGAGCATAGCGATACGCAGTGGTATCGAAGTGGTCATAACGAGCACGACTGGAAATCGTGTTGCCGGCAAAACCGGCACGAGAGTTCGAATCTCTCCCACTGCGCCAAAATAAAAGAGACAACTGAAAGGTTGTCTCTTTTATTTTGGCGCAGCTTCGCTGCGAACAGATCAAATTTATTGGGAGGGGACTCCCATTGCCCACCGTCGCGGCAATGGTCGCCTTGCCCACTTTTGTGGGCAATTCTCCCGCCGCTTCCTCGATTTCGGCTTGCTGCATCCGCCACAGGCGGCGCTTCGCCGAAATCCCCTCCCAAGCCCACCCCATGCGGACTTGAAATGTTTTGTATCCCATGTGAGCATAGCACACAAGAGATGGAGTAGTACACTGTAAGTGCAGTCGCAAATTCCCCAAAAATCTGTTAAACTGAAAA
>JAZLIU010000139.1:0-9875 GCA_045617565.1 Oscillospiraceae bacterium | reverse complement strand
AGTAATCCCGCTTCCGTGCGGAGCGACGCGTCGCCGGAAAAACCCATCGAAAGTGCGATCTCGTCACACGATGAAAACTCTACGCCGAACTGCTCGCCCGCCAGCAGATACGGGTTGCGCGAGACCGCCGCCATCGCGTCCGCGCCGAAACGCCGGTAGAGCGGCACGGAGAGCGTGACGGGCAGGGCGTAGTGCGCGAGGAATTCCATCAGCCGCCGCAAACCCATCTGCTCGCGGAACGCGACGCCGATCTCGCGAGCGCGTTTGTCCGTGATGCCCTTGACGGCGGTGAGCTGTTCCGGCTCGCGCTCCATCACGTCGAGCGTGTCCGCGCCGAAGCGGTTCACCAGCTTTTCCGCCGTCGCGGGGCCGATGCCGCGGATCGCGCCGGAGGCGAGGTAGTTGAGGATCTCTGTTTCGTCGGTCGGCATATGCCGCTCGACCTCGTGCGCCTCGAACTGCTCGCCGTACTGCGCGTGGGAGACGAATTCGCCCACGGCGGACAAATACTCGCCCGGCGCGGCGCAGGGAATACAGCCCACGACGGTCACAAGCTCGCCCTCATCGGTCACAATGCGCACGACGGCGTAGCCGTTTTCCTCATTCTGGAAAACGACGGCAAGCACCGTGCCCATGATCGTCTGCTGTCCCATATGCTACTCTCTTTCTCCTACTCGAATAAATTCGCTATCGTTTCTTTTTGACAGATCGTCACATCGTAATCGTCGCGGCACAGGACCTCCGCGACTTTCAGCGCGTCGTCCGAAAGCCCGCAGTCCAAAATGACGATGCGCCTAAAGCCGCCAACTTCATAGCGCGAACGCTCGAGCGCACGCACCGTGTATTCTAAGTTTTCCGCCGCGCCGGACGCGGGGATGACCGCCACGGCGTCTATCGTGCCGCGCCGCCGCGGGTGTAAGATCGCGCCCGCGATCACCCAGATCACCGCCGTCAGTCCGATGGCGGAGAGCGCCGCGATCACGCCGTCGTGCAAAAGCTCCATGAAACCGCCTCCCTTTGAGGCAGTCTATGTGTTTTGGCGGCAAAAGGTTAATGCAGCACCTTTTTGAGATACTGCCCTGTGTAGCTTTCGTTCACCGCGGCGACCTCCTCCGGCGTGCCGCAGGCGACGAGCGTACCGCCGCCGCTGCCGCCCTCGGGCCCGAGGTCGATCAAATAATCTGCGGACTTGATGACGTCCAGATTGTGTTCGATGACGAGCACGGTGTTGCCGGTGTCCACGAGCCGCTGCAGGACCTCGAGCAGCTTCTTCACGTCGTCCGTGTGGAGCCCCGTAGTCGGCTCGTCGAGGATATAGATGGTGCGTCCCGTGGCGCGCTTACTCAGCTCGGTTGCGAGCTTGACCCGCTGCGCTTCGCCGCCGGAGAGCGTCGTGGACGACTGACCGAGGCGGATATAGCCGAGGCCGACGTCGGCAAGCGTCTGCAATCTGTCGGCGAGCTTTGGGATGTCGCGGAAGAACTCCAGCGCCTCGTCCACCGTCATTTCCAGCACGTCCGCGATGTTTTTGCCCTTGTAGTGGACTTCCAGCGTCTCGCGGTTGTATCGCCTGCCCTTGCAGACCTCGCAGGGGACGTAGATGTCGGGCAGGAAGTGCATCTCGATCTTGAGCTGTCCGTCGCCGGAGCAGGCTTCGCACCGCCCGCCGCGCACGTTGAAGCTGAAGCGTCCCGACGCGTAGCCGCGCGCCTTGGCATCCGGCGTGGAGGCGAACAGGTCGCGGATGTCGTTAAAGAGATTCGTATACGTCGCGGGGTTGGAGCGCGGCGTGCGCCCGATGGGGCTCTGGTCGATGCAGATGACCTTGTCGAGATATTCCTCGCCCTCAATGGCGCGGTGCCGCCCCGCATGGACCTTCATGCGGTTCAAGTCCGCGCCGAGTTTTTTGAAGATAATTTCGTTCACGAGCGACGATTTGCCGCTGCCGGACACGCCCGTGACGCAGGTGAACGTGCCGAGCGGAACGGACACGTCGATGTTTTTGAGGTTGTTTTCACAAGCACCCCGCACGGTGAGCAGCTTCCCGCTGCCTGTGCGCCGCTGTGTCGGCACGGCGATCTTCTTTTTGCCGGAAAGATACTGCCCCGTGAGGCTCTGTTCGTTCGCCATGATCTCCTGCGGCGTACCCGCGGCGACGACCGTGCCGCCGTGGACGCCCGCGCCGGGGCCGATGTCCACGATGTAGTCCGCGGCGCGCATGGTGTCCTCGTCGTGCTCGACGACAAGAAGCGTGTTGCCGAGGTCACGCAATCTCTTGAGCGTAGCAAGAAGCTTGTCATTGTCGCGCTGATGGAGGCCGATCGACGGCTCGTCGAGGATATACAAAACGCCCATCAGGCTGCTGCCGATCTGCGTGGCGAGGCGGATGCGCTGCGCTTCGCCGCCCGAGAGCGACGCGCTCGCGCGGGAGAGCGTGAGATACTCAAGTCCCACCGAGCGCAAAAAGCCGAGACGCACCTTGATCTCTTTCAAAATGCGCTCGCCGATGCGCATCTGCTGCTCCGTGAGCGCGGGTTCGAGCTGTTCCATAAAATCGAGCGCGTCCACGACGGACTTTTCCGTGTAGTCCGCGATACTGCTGCCGCCGACGGTGACGGCGAGGGACTCTTTCCGCAATCGCTTGCCCTGACAGTCGGGGCAGGGGCACTCGCTCATGCAGGCCTCCAGCTCGTCGCGCACGCTGTCGCTCTGCGTTTCGCGGTAGCGGCGCTCCAGATTGGGGATGACGCCCTCGAACGCCTGATATAAAACGCCCTTGCCGCGCGGCTGATCGTACTCCAGCTCCAGCTTTTCGCCCTTGGTGCCGTATAAGATCACGTTTTTCACTGCGGGGGAGAGCGTATCGAACGGATCGCGCAGGGAGAAGTGATACTTCTTCGCCAGCGCCTCGAAATACATACGCGAAATCCCGTCGCCGCGCACGTTCGACCAGCCCGACGCGCAGATCGCGCCGTCGAGCACGGAAAGCGACGGGTTGGGGATAATCAGCTCGGGATCGACCTTTAATTGCGAGCCGAGACCCGTGCAGGTCGGACACGCTCCGAACGGGTTGTTGAACGAGAACATCCGCGGGGCAAGCTCCTCGATGGACACGCCGCAGTCCTCGCAGGCGTAGTTCTGCGAGAAGAGGATGTCGCGCTCCTCCTGCAAGACGTTCACGAGCACGAGTCCGCCGGAGAGCGCCGCCGCCGTCTCGCACGAGTCGGTCAGGCGATGCACGATGTCCGCGCGTAAAATCAGGCGGTCGATGACGACCTCAATGCTGTGCTTGAGGTTTTTGTCGAGCTTGATCTCCTCGGAAAGATCGTACATACTGCCGTCCACGCGCACGCGGACGTAGCCCGATTTGCGCGCATCGTCGAAAATTTTCGCATACTCGCCCTTGCGGCCGCGAATGACCGGCGCCATGACCTGAATGCGCGTCCCCTCGGGCAGCAGCATGAGCTGGTCGATGATCTGGTCGATGGACTGCTGCTTGATCTCCTTGCCGCACTTGGGGCAGTGCGGCGTACCGATGCGCGCCCAGAGGAGGCGTAGATAGTCATAGATCTCCGTCACCGTGCCGACGGTCGAGCGCGGGTTCTGCGAGGTCGTCTTCTGGTCGATGGAGATGGCAGGGGAAAGTCCTTCGATATAATCGACGTCGGGCTTTTCCTTCTGCCCCAAAAACATCCGCGCGTAGGACGACAGGCTCTCGACGTAGCGGCGCTGTCCCTCGGCGTAGATGGTGTCGAACGCGAGCGACGATTTGCCGCTGCCGGAAAGCCCCGTGATGACGGTGAGCGCATCGCGCGGGATCTCGACATCAATGTTTTTTAAGTTGTTTTCTCTTGCGCCTTTGACAAAAATTTTACTTGGCATAATGGTCTCCTGTTGATTTACTCCACAATAACATCCGCGGTCTTTGCGCCGAGCAATCCGATGAGCTGATCGGGCGCAACTTCGACCTGCGCGCCGATCTTGCCCGCGCTGACGCAGATGGTGTCGAATAAAATGACCGGCTCGTGGAACACGGTGGGGAACTGCTTCTTCATCCCCACGGGCGAGCAGCCGCCGTGGACGTAGCCGGTGAGCGGCAGCAGCTCCTTTTGCGCGATCATGGCGACAGACTTTTCGCCCACGGCTTTCGCCGCCTTTTTGAGGTCGAGATTTTCCGCAACGGGAATGTCGAACACATAGTAAGCGCCGCTTGCACCGCGCGTGACGAGCGTTTTGAACACCTGCTCGGGGCTCTCCCCGAGCATCTTCGCCACCGACGCGCCGTCGATCGCGCCGTCGGTGGGGTAGGTGTGCGCGGTGTAGGGGATGTTTTTCTGCTCGAGGGCGCGCATCACGTTGGTTTTTTCCTCTTTTTTCGCCATAATTATGACCATTCCTTTCCAGCGCACTGCAAGGCACAAACGACCATTGAAAAGGAATGGTCATTCACGCCATGTTTTTCGGTTGCCGCGGAAGCGGCGAGAAAAACGGCATTTTTAAGGAGAAGGTTGAAACTTGTTTCAACCTTGTCACCTCAAAACGTACACGCAGGCTAAGATGCAGCCGAGACCGAGAAATACGCCTGCGCTCATCGGCTCGCTGTAAACGAGAATGCCGACAAACGACGCGACCACCGGCTCAAGGCTCGCCATGATCGACGCCTTGCCGCTCTCGACCTCGGCAAGACCGCGCGTGTAGAGGATATACGGCAGCACGGTCGCCACCGCCACGATGCCGAGCGCGGAGAGCGCCGTAGACGGGACGGAAAGCGCCGCGAGCAGGGCGGGCGCGTCCATGAAGCACAGCGCGCCGACGCCCGCGAACACGAACGTCCAGTAAACGACCGTCATGGGTTCATAGTGCCGTAGGGCGTAGCGACCGAAGATCGAATAGAGCGCGTAGAAAAACGCCGAGCCGATGCCGTAGAGAAATCCCGCTGCGGTGAGTCTCAGGGCGCCGCCGAATACGCCCGTGACGAACGCGCAGCCGATGAGCGCAAGGCCAAGCGCGAGCAGCTTGCGCTTCGTGACCGCCTCTTTCCACAAGATCGCGCTCATGATGACCACCATCGCGGGCGCGGTGTAGAGCAAGATCGCCGCCACAGCGAGCGAGCATAGCTCCTGCGCGTGGAAATAGCACAGCGTAAAGAGCAGCACGCTGACAACGCCCGTGCCGAAGAAGATCGGCAGGTGTTTCGGTTTCACGTGAAACACTTTTTTATCCACAGGCAGGAAGATAATCGTCAGCAGGACGAGGCTGCCGAAATTGCGGATGGTGACGATATTTTCCGGCGAAATGCCGGCAGCGAGCAGCCGCCGCGAGAACAATCCGATGCAGCCCCACGAGGCGGCGGCAAGCAGAATATAGAGATACGATTTGTATTTTTTCATCCCATTACCTCAGAATGTAAATCGACGCGATGATGCACCCCAGTCCCGCGAACACCGCCGCGCTCATCGGCTCGCCGAACACGAAAATGCCTACGAGCGCCGCGACCGCCGGCTCCAGCGCCACGATCATCTGCGCGCGGCTGGCTTCCACATATTCAAGCCCCTTGGTATAGATCCACGCGGGCAGGAGCGAGCCGAAAAAGATGAGACCGAGCGCGTGGAACACGACTTCTGCGCTGCTCCAAAACAGCGGCAGCTCGTCCGCGTGCAGCAGGAACGGCAGCGACAGCGATGCGAAAACATACGACCACATCGTCACGCCGTTGGCGCTGTTGCGCTTGAGCAGGTAAAAGCTGAAAATGTTGTAAAGCGCATAGGCGACGCCGGAGCTGAGGCCATAAAAGAGGCCGAGCGGCGTGCAGCTTTGTCCGCCTCCGAATACGCCCGTGACGAGCGCACAGCCAAGCGTCGTGAGCGCGAGCGCGAGCACCTTGTGTTTCGTCAGGCGCTCCTTGAGGATGAACACGCTCAGCACGACCGCGATGGCGGGCGCGGTGTAGAGCAGAATGCCCGACACCGCCAGCGAACACTCCGTCTGGCAGTACATGTAGAAGTACGCCGAGCCAAGGGTGCTGAGGACACCGTTGCCGAAGTGCAGCGGCACGTCACGCAGCGTGATATGAAACGCCGAGCGGTCGGTCAGGGCGAAGAACGCCGCGGAAAAGAGCGCCGAGCCGACGCAGCGCAGCAGCGCGATATTGTCCGCACTGATGCCCGCCGCGCTCAGGTGCCGCGTGAACAGACCGATAAAGCCCCACATCGCACCCGCGGTGATCAATCCCAGATACGCAATGGTTTTTTTGCTCATTTCTTTTCGCTCTTCCTCAGTTCGATAATTCTGTCTCTCAAAATCGCGGCATACTCGAATTCGAGCATACGGCTCGCCTCCTGCATCTGCTTCTCGAGCTTGCGGATCTCCTCCTCGCGCTCGCGGTCGGAAAGCGTTTTCTGTCCGCGGCGGCGCGCGGACGCTTCCTCGCGCTTGGAAATTTCCAGCACCTCGCGGATGTCCTTTTTGATGGTCTTGGGCACGATGCCGTGCGCTTTGTTGTAAGCGTCCTGAATGCTGCGTCTGCGCTCCGTTTCGTCGATGGCGCGGCGCATGGAGGGCGTGATCGTGTCGGCATAGAGCACAACAAGACCGTCCGCGTTTCGTGCGGCGCGGCCGATGGTCTGCACGAGCGAGGTTTCCGAGCGGAGGAATCCCTCCTTATCGGCGTCGAGAATGGCGACCATCGACACTTCCGGCAGGTCAAGTCCCTCGCGCAGGAGGTTGATGCCCACCAATACGTCGAATTCGCCGAGGCGCAGGTCGCGGATGAGCTCCATGCGCTCAAGCGTCTCCACGTCCGCGTGCATATAGCGGACTTTCACGCCCATGCCCTGCAAATAGGTGGTCAAATCCTCCGCCATCTTCTTCGTCAGCGTCGTGACGAGCACGCGCTCGTCGCGCTCGACTCTCGCGTTGATCTCGCCCAAAAGATCGTCGATCTGTCCCTCAACAGGTCGCACTTCCACGCGGGGGTCGAGCAGTCCCGTGGGGCGGATGACCTGCTCGACGATCTGCCCCGCGCGGGTTCGTTCGTAGTCGCCGGGGGTGGCGGAAACGTAGATGCGCTGATGGACGCGCTGCTCGAATTCCTCGATTTTGAGCGGGCGGTTGTCAAACGCGCAGGGGAGGCGGAAGCCGTACTCGACAAGGCTTTCCTTTCTTGCGCGGTCGCCGTTGTACATGGCGTGTACCTGCGGGAGCGTGACGTGGCTCTCGTCCACAAAGAGCAGGAAATCCTTGGGGAAATAGTCGATGAGCGTCAGCGGCGGGGAGCCGACGGGCCTGCCCGCGATGACGCGGGAATAGTTTTCGATGCCCGTGCAGTAGCCGGGCTCCCGCATCATCTCAATATCGTAGCGCGTACGCTGGTGGATGCGCTGCGCCTCCACCGCCTTGCCGTTTTCCGTGAATTGTTTTTCCCGCTCTTCCAGCTCGATTTCAATTTGTCCGATGGCGCGCTCCATCTTGTCCTTGGTCGTAACGTAGTGCGAGGCGGGGTAGATGGCGATATGCTGCAGCGTGCGCGTCACCACGCCCGTGACGGGGTGGAACTCCGAAATGCGGTCGATCTCGTCGCCGAAGAATTCGACGCGGATGGCTTTATCGCGGTAGTACGCGGGGTAAAGCTCCACCGTGTCGCCGTGGACGCGGAAGCGGTTGCGCTCAAAGGCAACGTCGTTGCGCTCGTAGCGAATTTCGATCAGCCGGCGCAGCAGAAAGTCGCGCTCCATGGTCATCCCCGGGCGCAGCGAGATCATCAGCTTTTCAAAGTCCTCGGGTTCGCCCAGACCGTAGATGCATGACACCGAGGACACCACGATCACGTCCCGCCGCTCGAGCAGCGCGCAGGTCGCGCTCAGGCGCAGGCGGTCGATCTCCTCGTTGGTCGAGGCGTCCTTGGCGATATAGGTGTCGGTGTGGGGGATATACGCCTCGGGCTGATAGTAGTCGTAGTAGGTGACGAAGTATTCCACCGCGTTTTCGGGGAAAAACTCCTTGAATTCCGCGCACAGCTGCGCGGCAAGCGTCTTGTTGTGGGCGAGGACGAGCGTCGGGCGTTGGATTTTCTCGATGACCTTCGCCATCGTGGACGTCTTGCCCGAACCGGTCACGCCGAGCAGCACTTGTTCATCCAGCCCGTTTTTGACGCCCTGTACCAGCTTTTCAATCGCTTCGGGCTGGTCGCCCGTCGCGTCAAAGGGGGAGTGTAATTTAAAGTCCATAGGTTTACCTTACCGCGTGGGCAGCAGTCCGTTGTCGCGCAGGGACACGAAGTCCCCGTCCGCGACGATGATATGGTCGATGAGCGGGATGTCCACCGTGCGCAGCGCGTCGAACGCGGCGAGTGTGGTCGTATTGTCGTCCGGCGAGGGGAGCGCCACGCCGCTTGGGTGATTGTGCGCGAGGATGACGGCGCTCGCGTGACAGTGCAGCGCGTTTTCCACCACGCGGCGCATATTGATGTTCACCGCGTGCATGCCGCCCTCGGCGACGCGGTAGCAGGCGATGAGCTTGCCCTTGGCGTCGAGACACGCCTCGTACATCTCCTCGTGCTTGACGCCGAAAAAGAGGTCGACGAAGTATTCGCCCGCGCGCTCGGTGGAGGCAAGCGAAACTTCCCTCTTCTTCGGCGCGGTCTTGACGCGCCTGCAAAGCGGCATCAGCAGCGCAAGCAGCGTCGCGGCGTGTTCGCCCACGCCCTCGACCTGCGAAAGCTCGGCAACGGACGCGGAAAGCACGCCGTCGAGCGAGCCAAAGCGCTCCATCAGGCGGTGCGCGATGGGATTGGTGTCCGCGCGGGGGATGGCGTAGTAGAGCAGCAGCTCCAGCGCCTCGTGGTCGGCAAAGGCGTCGAGTCCGTGTGCGCGGAACTGTTCCTTTTTGCGCGCTCTGTGTCCGTCGTGTACCGGCAAAGAAATCCCCTCCCGTCCGTGTGTGCGTGGCTTTTTGTAATGGATTATTTTATCACGCTTTTGGAGGCGTGACAAGCTGTTTTTGCCTTGAATTTTTATCCTGCGGCGCATCTTGTTTTCCCCCGCGTTTCCTGCTATGATGTAGGGGTGAAAAAGGGAGGTCAAGCGATGAAACTGGTATCCTGGAACGTCAACGGGCTGCGTGCCTGTGTGAATAAGGGCTTTCTCGATTTTGTGGACGCGGTGGACGCGGACGTGATCTGCCTGCAGGAGACGAAGTGCCGCCCCGAGCAGATCGCGCTGGAGCTGCCGCAATATCACACCTACTGGAACAGCGCGGACAAGGCGGGCTACTCCGGCACGGCGGTGTTCACCAAGCACAAGCCGATGGCCGTCACCTACGGCTTCGGCGACGATCTGCACCGCCACGAGGGGCGCGTCATCACCTGCGAATACGAGGATTTTTACCTTGTGTGCTGCTACACGCCCAATTCGCAGGATGAGCTGCGCCGTCTTGATTACCGGATGATCTGGGAGGACGACTTACGCGCTTATCTGTGCGAATTGGATAAGATCAAACCCGTGGTCTACTGCGGCGATCTGAACGTCGCGCACGAGGAGATCGACCTCAAAAACCCGAAGACAAACCACTTCAACCCCGGCTTTTCCGACGAGGAGCGCGGCAAGATGACGGAGCTGCTCGAAAGCGGCTTTCTCGACACGTCCCGCACGCTCTACCCCGACCGCACGGACGCCTATTCGTGGTGGAGCTACCGTGCCGCCTCGCGCGAGCGGAACGTGGGGTGGAGGATCGACTACTTCATTTCGTGGGAATGTCTGAATGACAGGCTCGTGTCCGCGTCGTTCCATCCCGAGATCATGGGCTCGGATCACTGCCCGGTGGAGCTCGTGATCGACGCGTAAGGCGGTCGGACGCCGTTTCGGACGCTTCGGCGCCCC
>JAZLIU010000138.1:0-8764 GCA_045617565.1 Oscillospiraceae bacterium | reverse complement strand
GGCCCATCCGCCCCTCAGCGCACGCTTTTGCTGCCTCAATTCGCTCCTCTGCCGTTACTTTCTCTTTGGACATAGATATGCTCCCTTCATGATTGACAGTGTTTTTTATTTCACTGTCGCTCATAAAGGGAGCATATCAATTTTCCTCTGCGGTTTTTCTTACTGTTTACGTCTGCGGCGGCGCACACGGTTGATGTGGCGCTCAAAGTCGCCGTTGTTCAATAGCTCCGCGAGCACATACTGCTCAAAGACCGGCACCGTGCAGGAGTAGAAGCCGACCGTTTTCTCAAACGGCTCGACGAGCTCTTCCGGCAGCACCATATAGCCTGAGCGCATCGACGGCGCGACGGTCTTGGTGAACGTGTTGAGGTAGAGGACGCTGCGCTGCGGCTCAAGGGAAAAGAGCGTGTCCTCCGCCTTGCTCGAAAGTGTGAATTCGGAGTCAAAATCGTCCTCGATGATATAGCCGCCGCGCTCACGCGCCCAGCGGATATACTCGCTGCGCTTGCCCGCGCTCGCAGTCACACCGCTGGGGAAGCTGTGGAACGGGGTGACGTGCAGGACGCTCGCCTGCGTGCGCGCCAGCTCGCTCGTGCGGATACCGTCCGCGCCGAGGCGGAGCATATCGCATTCGACACCGTTCGCCAGATACACGCGGCGGATTTTTTCGTACGACGGGTTTTCCAGAGCAAAAATGCGATCCCGTCCCAAAAGCTGCACGATCAGCCCGTACAGGTACTCCGCGCCCGAACCGATGACGATCTGCGCGGGGGAGACGCTGATGCCGCGGCAGCGGGCGAGATATGCACTGATGGCGCGCCGCAGCTCGCCGCAGCCGTTGTTGGGCGATTTAACGAGGATGCGCTCGCCGTAATCGCTGAGCACGCGACGCATGGTCCTGGCGAGGACGGAGAACGGAAATTCGTCCGTCAGCTCACGCATTTCGGGCGTTTCCCGCACGGGACTGCTCTCCGCCACGGGGAAGCAGTCGGCGGCGGAGTAGGAGACGAAGTACCCGCTGCGCTCGCGCGCTTCGAGATACCCCTCGTCGCACAAAATGGCGTAGGCGTGCTCGACGGTGATGACGCTCACACCCGCCTGTTCCGCGAGTACACGCTTGCTCGGCAGCTTGTGTCCGTTGGGGTACACGCCGCCCACGATGTCCGCGCGCAGCTGGTGATAGAGCTGCAAATATGCGCTGTTGGCGCTTTGCGGGTCAATCCGGTATTTCATGGCTTTCTTCCTCGGGTGCATCGGAAGTGGGTACTTCCGCTGCCTTTTGGTTGACATAAAGCGTATCCAGCGAGGCCTTGCGGATTTTCAGATTGTAGTACAGCACCGCAAGGCTCACAAGCACCATCACGAGCGACAGCGCCTGCGACACGCGGATGCGCTCACCGAGCAGCGTCCAGTCAAAGAGATACAGACTGTCTGTGCGCAGTCCCTCGATCCAGAAGCGGCCAATGCCGTACCAAAGGAAGTAGAAGCAGGTGTTCTCCCCGTCGAAGCGGCGGCGCTTCGTGACAACAAAGTAAATGAGCAGCAGCCCGATCGCATTCCACAGGCTTTCGTAGAGGAACGTGGGGTGAACGTCGATATAGTTTGTGCTGGAAAGCCACAGGCGCATCCGGCAGAAGATGTCTGTTTCCTCGCCGAACGCCTCGCGGTTCATGAAGTTGCCCCAGCGGCCGATCGCCTGCCCGATGAGCAGCCCCAACACGCAGCAGTCGGTCATCGCCCAGAGCTTGATCTTCTTGACGCGGCAAAAGACGAGCGCCGTGAAAAAGCCCGCGATGACCGTGCCGTAGATGGCGATGCCGCCGTCCCAGATGCGCAGCATCTTGAGAAAATTGAGCGTGCCGTCGGGGTTTCGGTAGAGGTCGAGGTAGAACACGACGTAGTAGATGCGCGAGCCGAGCACGCACAGCGGGATCGCCCAGAGGATCATGTCGATCACGTTGTCGCTCGTGAGACCGAACTTGTGCGCCTTGTGCATACAGAAGTAAAGACCTAAGAGCATGCCGGCGGCGAGCAGCACGCCGTACCAGTACACGCCGCTGCCGATGTCAAAGAGCTTGCCGGAGGCGGTGAACTGCCAGTCCCCGAACAGCCCGGGGAAGCTGATGGGAACATCACGAAAACTCATAGTCACACTTCCTTTTTAGGCTCGATAATAGAAATGGCACGCCGCTCCTCGACCACGTTTTCGCGCAGGAAGCGCTCGATGTCCGCACGCTCGATCGTGTCGTAGACTTCGGGGAAACGGAGCGCGTCGAAGCCGCGGAAATAGCCGTCGGCAAGGGAGAGCGCGATATTTTCAAACGAGTTCAGCTCGCGCAGGGAAGCGCCGAAGCTCGCGCGGCGAATCTGCTGATAGAATGTCTCATCCACGCCCTCGCGCCATAGCCGCTGCGCCTCTTCGACGATGGCGGCGCTCACAGCCTCGGGCTGCGTGCTCTCGCCGCCGGCGTAGAGGTAGGCGATGCCGGGGAGTTGGTCAAAGCCGCCGCCGAAGCTGCCGTTGATAAGTCCCGCGTCGTAGAGTTTGTGATAGAGCGGAGACGAGTCGCCGAGCAGGATGTCGCACGCCATCTCGCCGATGAGGCAGTCGCGCAGAAGCGCCTCGCCGTCTCCGCTCGCGGGGCACTTGAAGCCCACGAGGAACTGCGGCATATTGACCTCCATCTCGCTGCGATGTTCTTTGGCGGCGACGGTCAACTCCTCATCTGCGCCGTAGTCACGCGCGATGGTCTCGCCGTGGCTTTCAGGTGTCAGCTCCTCGGCAAGCGCGATGACGGTGTCGGCGTCCACATCGCCCACGACGCAGAGCATCATGTTTTTCGGATCGTAAAACGCCTTGTGGCAGGCGTAGAGCGTTTCGGCGCTGATCTCCGCGATGCTCTCCACCGTGCCGGCGATGGGAATGCGGGCGGGGGAGGAGCGGTAGAGACACGCTAAAAGCTTTTCGTAGACCTGCCAGTCGGGCGTGTCCTCGACCATGCGGATTTCCTGAGAGATGATGCCGCGCTCTTTCTCCACGCTCTCGTCCGTGAAGTAGGGGACGGTGACGAAGGAGAGAAGAATGCGGAGGTTTTCTTCAAAATGCTCCGTGCAGTCGAAGTAGTACGCGGTGATGGCGTTGCTCGTGAAAGCATTCGGCTCTGCGCCGTTTTGGGACAGCTCGACGAGCGCGTTGCCGTCCTCTGTGTCGAACATCTTGTGCTCCAAATAATGCGCGATGCCGGCGGGAGTGTTGTACCATGTGCCGCCCCAGTTGAATTTCATGTCCATGCCGCCGTAGCGCGTGGTGAAAAAGGCATATTTCTTCTGATACCCCGGCTTTGGGACGACGCAGATGCGCAGCCCGTTCGGGAGCGTAGCTGTAAGCACGGTCTCGCCGATGCGTGGATAGGTGAGCTTATTCATCTGCACTTTCCCCCTCTCCGGTCAGAAAATAGACGGTGTCGAGCGCGACGGTTTTTGCGGCGGCGGCGATGCGCTCCGGCGTGACGGCACGCAGCGCGTCGATCAGCTCTTCCGCGCTCTCCCGCTGGTAGGTCGCCGCCTGACCGATGGCGTTTTCCTCCGTGCGCCCTGCGGAGTCTTCACGCGACTGAAGCGAAGAAATAAGACACTCGCGCGCTCCGTCGATCTCCCACGGCTCGAAGTTGCCGTCCTGCACCGCCTTGAGCTGGGCAAGGATCTCGTCGAACGCCGTCTGATAATTGGCAAATTCAATGCCGGAGGACACGGTGACGATGCCCTTGGAGCGGTGATAGCCGGAGGAGGCATAGTAGCAAAGCGAGAGCTTCTCGCGCACGTTCAAAAAGAGCTTGGAGTTGCTGTACCCGCCGAAAATGAGGTTGGCGAGCATCATGGCGGGTGCATCGTCAGAGGTCACGCGAAAGCCGAGCGAGAGCTTACCCTGCGTGACGTCGAGCTTCTCCGTGACGTATCTGGGCTGCTCGGGCGCGGCACGGTGCTCGGCATAGACGGGGGAGATGATCGCCTCGCGCGGAAGCGAGGCGAAGGCGCGGCGCAGCGCACCCTCGACGCGCGACCTATCGGCGCTGCCGCAGTAGAATAGCTCGACGTGAGACGCGGCGAGCAGCTTGCGGTAGAACGGGTAGAGCGTCTGGTTGGTGATCTTCTTCACGCGCTCAACTGTGCCGAGCTTGTCGATGCCGTAGCGCTCCTGCGCGCACATTTCCTGCAAAAGACGCATATCGGCATAGTCGCGCTTATCGTTGATGACGCCGCGGATCGCGTCGATCAGGTTGACCTTTTCGCTCTCCACGTACTCGGAAACGAAGCGCCCGCCCTTCGTCACGGGGTCGAGCAGCAGCTCGCCGAGCAGGTCGCACATCGGCTCGAGCAGCTTTTCCCCCGCGGGGATATATGCCTCGTCGATAAAGCTCGCCACGAAGCCGAGACACTGGTTTTCGCCCTTTTTACGCACCGTGTACGCAACCGACGCGCCGTACAGCAGGTCAAGCGCGGTGGACAGCGCGCGCATATCGGGGCAGCGCATCGTGCCGCGGCGCAGCACCGCGGGCAGCAGCGCTCCCTGCGCGGCGGTGGTTTCATCGAGCGGCGTGATGAGCTGTACGCTCAGGCTGCCCGTTTTGAATTTCGTGGCGTGGACATAGTTGAGATACACGCCCGGCATGATCTCGTGTCGGATCGAATGCATGGAGCAAAACCTCCCTGTTTCCATCATTTCAACCTATACGATACCACGAAATTGTGAACATTACCACCTTTTTCAGGAGAAAAAACGGCGCTACGCCGAAAAACAAAAGAATTTGTACGCAATCTGACTTTTTTCTTGCGAATTTTCCTTGACATTTTTGCTAAAATCAGATAAACTAATTCCTGTTGTAAAGGAAAAGAACTTTACACCGGAATCTGCGCAAGGAGGAACTACCCGTGAAAAACCAGACTTTCCGCATGACCATGCTCTTCGACTTTTACGGTGAGCTTCTCACCGAGCGGCAGAAAGAGTTCTATTCCCTCTACTATGACGAGGATTTGTCCCTCTCCGAGATCGCCGAGAATTACGGCATCTCCCGCCAGGGCGTGCGCGACGTGATCGTGCGTGCCGAAGCGTACATGACCGAGATCGAGGACAAGACGGGGCTTGTCAAGCGCTTCATGAAGTACGTCCCCCACGTGGAGGCGATCACGGAAGCGGCGGAGGAGATCCGCAAGCTCAACTACCGTCTGTATGAGGATCACCGTCTCGGTGAGCTGTGCGATACGATCACGGCTGAGGCGGAAGCGTTGAAAGAGTAAGGAGTAACCATGGCATTTGAGGGCCTGAGCGAAAAACTGAATGCCACGTTCAAGAACCTGCGCGGCAAGGGAAGACTCAGCGAGGAAGATATCAAGCTCGCGATGCGCGAGGTGCGCCTTGCGCTTCTTGAGGCGGACGTGAGCTACAAGGTCGTCAAGGATTTTGTCGCAAGTGTCTCCGCACGCGCCGTCGGCGCCGACGTGCTCGAAAGTCTGACGCCCGCCCAGCAGGTCATCAAGATCGTCAACGAAGAGCTGACCGCACTCATGGGCGGCGCGAACGCGAAGCTCACCTACGCATCCCATCCGCCCACGGTCGTGATGATGGTCGGTCTTCAGGGCGCCGGTAAGACGACGAACGTCGCCAAGCTCGCGGGATACTTACGCAAGCAGGGCAAGCGCCCGCTGCTCACCGCGTGCGACGTGTACCGTCCCGCCGCCATCACGCAGCTTCAGGTCGTCGGCAAGCAGCTCGACATTCCCGTTTTCGAGCTGGGGCAGATCGACCCCGTGAAGATCGCGGAGGAAGCGATCAAGTACGCGAAAGACCACGGCAACGACGTCGTGTTCCTCGATACCGCCGGCCGTCTCCATGTGGATACGGAGCTGATGGACGAGCTCAAGCGCCTCAAGGCGACGGTGCATCCCAATGAGATATTGCTCGTCGTAGACGCGATGACCGGTCAGGACGCGGTGAACGCCGCCTCCGCCTTTGACGAGGCGCTCGGCATCGACGGTGTGGTACTCACCAAGCTCGACGGTGACGCCCGCGGCGGCGCGGCGCTGTCCATCCGCGCGGCTACCGGAAAACCCATCAAGTTTATCGGCACGGGCGAAAAGCTCGACATGATCGAGCCCTTCCACCCCGACCGTATGGCATCTCGCATCCTCGGCATGGGCGACGTGCTCTCGTTCATCGAGCGCGCCGAGCAGAGCATCGACGAGGAAAAGGCGAAAAAACTCGAGGAAAAGCTCAAAAAGAACCGCTTCACGCTGTCTGACTACTACGATCAGCTCGTGCAGATCAAGAGCATGGGAAGTCTCGACCAGCTCGCGGGCATGATGCCGGGCAACCTCGGCAGGCAGCTCGCCGGCGCGGAGATCGATCCCAAGCAGATGGCGCACACCGAGGCGATCATCCTGTCGATGACGCCGTACGAGCGCGAAAATCCCGCTGTTTTAGGCGCGAACCGCAAAAAGCGCATTGCGAAAGGCTGCGGACTGGAGGTCGTGGACGTCAATCGGCTTTTGAAGCAGTTTGAGACCATGCAGGAGCTGACGAAGCAGCTCTCAAAGGGCCGTATGCCCGCGATGTTCGGGGGCATGGGCGGCAAAATGCACGGCTTCGGTCGCCGCAAGCGTTTTAAGTAAGTTGATAAGTGCTACCGCATTCATCATACATAAAAAAACAAACATATTTTTTGGAGGTTATCATCATGGTTAAAATCCGTCTGCACCGCATGGGCGCCAAGAAGGCTCCCTTCTATCGCGTCGTCGTCGCTGACTCCCGTTATCCCCGCGACGGCCGCTTCATCGAAGAGATCGGCACCTACAATCCCTGCGTTTCCCCCGCTGAAGTCAAGATCGACGCCGAGCGCGCCAAGGAATGGATCAAGACCGGCGCTCAGCCCACTGACACCGTTCGCGCTCTGCTCAAGAAGGTCAACGCACTGTAATTTGGAGGGCAAGAGATGAAAGACTTGCTGCTCTACATCGCCCGCAGCCTTGTGGAAGATCCCGACGCGGTCACCGTCACGGAGAAGCAGGGCGCAGACGAGCTTACGTTGGAGCTGCGCGTCGCACCTGACGATATGGGTAAGGTCATTGGCCGTCAGGGTCGTATTGCCAAGGAGATCCGCACGGTCATCCGCTCCTATGCCCAGCGCACCGGCGTGAAGAACGTATCGGTTGATATTGTAGACTGAATGAAAAAAGAACGGCGAAAGCCGTTCTTTTTTTGCGCCTTGCCCTTGCACGTGGGACACTTTTCCGCTATACTGTTATTCGGTAAAAAGTACGCACAAAGGAGATACCGTATGGGCCTGTTTTCCAAGAAAGAAGTGCCGGCACCCTCCGAACGTCCGGAGTTTATCGAGGTCGGGCAGATCGTCAACACACACGGCGTGCGCGGCGAGATCAAGGTGCAGCCGTGGGACGTGACGGCGGATATGCTCTGCGGCTTTAAGACGTTTTATATGGACGGCGTGCCGTTTCGCCCCGTGAGCAAGCGCGTGCAGGGCGATATGGTGCTCATGAAGCTCCCCGAACTCGACGATATGGACGAGGCGGCGAAGCTCAAGACGAAGGTGCTTTCCATCAAGCGCAGCGACGTACACCTCAAAAAGGGCGAGCACTTCGACGCGGAGATCGTCGGGATGCACGTTTACGAGGACTTTATCCACCGCTACGTCGGCACGGTCGAGGAGGTGCTGACCTACCCCGCGCACAAGCTCTACAAGGTCAGAGGGCCGGAAAAGACCTACCTCATCCCCGCGGTGGAGAACATTTTCATCATGGACGTCGACGAGAACAAGCGCGAGATCGCCGTGCACATGATCGAAGGGCTGGAGATGGACGATGCGGATTGACATTATGACGCTGTTCCCCGAAAGTGTTAACGCGATGCTGAACGTCAGCATTCTCGGCAGAGCGCAGGAGCGGGGCTATATCACGATCAAAACGCACCAGATCCGCGAATATACCACCAACAAGCAGATGCAGGTGGACGACTACCCCTACGGCGGCGGGCGCGGCGCGGTGATGCAGGCGGATCCGTTATATAGATGCTGGGCGCACATTGCCGAGGAGACGGGGGACAGAGGACACACGATCTATCTATCCCCCTGCGGGCGCACCTTCACGCAGAGTGTCGCGCGTGAGCTGAAGGAGCAGTATGACCACATCATCTTAGTCTGCGGCCACTATGAGGGCGTCGACCAGCGGTTCATCGACGAGTGCGTGGACGAGGAGATCTCCATGGGCGACTTTGTCGTCACCGGCGGCGAAATCCCCGCCATGGCGGTCACGGACGCCATCTGCCGCATGGTGCCGGGCGTGCTGCCGGAGGAGGAGTGCTTCACCGAGGAGTCACATTGGGATGGCCTTTTGGAGTATCCCCAGTACTCCCGCCCCGACGAATGGCACGGCAGGCGCGTGCCCGACGTGCTGCTTTCGGGACACCACGAGAACGTGGCAAAGTGGCGCAAAAAGGAGAGCTATGTGCGCACGATGCTCCGCCGCCCCGACTTGTGGGCGCAGTTTGACGAAACGAAGCTCAAAACCAAGAGCGAGAAGAAAGTCCTCGCCGAGGCGAAAGCCGAGTACGAGGCGATTCTCGCGGAGCAAAACGAACAAAACAAAGAGGTCAACCCGTAAGGGCTGACCTCATCGTTGTATGTAAAGGATCCGCAGTTTACGCGATACGCTTGGCGCCGACATAGCGGTTAGTGTAGTAGCGTTCGCTTAAGTA
>JAZLIU010000137.1:0-4216 GCA_045617565.1 Oscillospiraceae bacterium | reverse complement strand
ATCTTTTCAACGGTACGATTTTGGACAATCTGAAATACGCCAAGGCCGACGCCACAAGGGAGGAGAATGAAAACGCCTGCAAGGTCGCCAGTATCCACGATCTCATCGTCTCGCTCCCGGACTGCTACGATACCGAGGTCGGCAACCGCGGGCTCAAGCTCTCCGGCGGCGAGAAGCAGCGCATCTCCATCGCCCGCGTCATTCTGAAAAATCCCGAGATCCTCATTCTCGACGAGGCGACGAGCGCGCTCGACAGCATCTCCGAAAACGCTATTCAGGACGCGCTGGAGGTCATGATGGCGGGGCGCACGAGCCTTGTCATCGCGCACCGCCTGTCCACCATTCTCAAGGCGGACAAGATCCTCGTCGTGCGCGACGGTGTCATTGCCGAGCAGGGGACGCACGAGGAGCTGCTTGAAAAGAACGGAACGTACCGCGAGCTGTACGAAACGCAGTTCCGCACGGCGATCGACGCCGAGGCGGGGCAGGACGATGCGGTCAATATCCAGACGCTCTCGACCGATTTCGACGCCCGCCGCATCACCGAAGCGGATATTGCCGACGTTTATCGGCTCTACCGCGCCAACAGCCGCTATTACCGCAGTCTCGACAAGCGCCCGTCGAAGCAGCGGCTCACCGAGGTCATCAGCGAAACGCCGGAGGGCGCGGAGCCGTCGCAAAAGTACTTTGTCGGCTTTTATGACGGGGACGACCTGCTCGCCGTGCTCGACCTCATCACGGGCTATCCCGCGCGCAGCGACGCGTTCATCGGTTGGTTTATGGTGGACGCGCAGCGCCACCGCAAGGGTATCGGCTCGCAGCTCTTTGCGGACGTGCGCGCCGCGATGAAGGCGCAGGGCTTCACCTCACTGACGCTGCAATGCCCCGCTGAGAACACGGACGCCGTGGCGTTCTGGGAAAATCAGGGTTTCGCCGTGCAGAAAACGGAGGAGGACACGCTCACCATGTCGCGCACGATCTGAGCGACTGCGTTGTATACAGATCACTTTACGCCGGCGCGCGAGCGCCGGCACTTTTTTGCAATTTTTGAAAAAAGTGCTTGACAAACGGCATCAGCTGTATTATTGTACTAATTGCTTAATACAGCAATACAACAAAAGGAGGCAGCTATGGACTGGAAATTTCGCGCCGATCAGCCGATCTACACGCAGCTCACCGCGCGCCTTGCCGAAAGGATCGTCGCCGGAGCGTACGCACCGGGCGAGCGGCTTCCCTCCGTGCGCGACCTTGCGGTGGAGGCGGGCGTCAATCCCAACACGGTGCAGCGCGCGCTATCCGACCTCGAGCGGGAGGGACTGGTGTTCTCGCAGCGCACGAATGGGCGCTTTGTGACGGAAAATACGGAAATGATCCGCAACGCCCGCTTCCGCATGGCGGATGAGCGCGTCGCGCAGTTCCTTGCGGATATGCGTCAGCTCGGCTGTACTAGTGAGGAAGTCATTGAGATACTCAAGGAGGCAAAGGAGGAAACGAAATGAGCCTTTTGGAATGTAAGAAGCTAAACAAAAATTACGGCGGCGCCTACGCGCTCACCGACGTCGACCTCACGATCGAGGGCGGGCACATCATCGGTCTGCTCGGCCCCAACGGCAGCGGCAAGACGACGCTCATCAAGCTCGTCAACGGACTGCTCACGCCGACGAGCGGCGAGGTACTTGTAAACGGACAAAAGCCCTCGCCCGAGACGAAAGCGATCGTCTCTTACCTGCCGGAGCGCAACGCGCTGCCGCTGTGGATGACGGCACGGCAGGCGATGGACTATTACGCGGACTTTTACGCCGATTTTAACCGCGACAAGGCGCAAAGCATGATCGCAAGCCTCGGCCTTGACGAAAAGCAGCGCATCAAGGCGATGAGCAAGGGCACGCGCGAAAAGCTCCAGCTCATCCTGGTGATGAGCCGGGAAGCGCAGCTCTATCTTCTCGACGAGCCGATCGGCGGCGTCGACCCCGCCACGCGCGACTACATCCTGCGCACCATTATTGGCAACTACAATGAAAATGCCGCCGTCGTCATCTCCACGCACCTTATCGCGGACGTGGAGCAGGTGCTTGACGACGTGATCTTCCTGCGCGACGGGCATATCGAGCTGCACAAGAGCGTGGACGAAATTCGCGAAGAAACGGGCAAGAGCGTGGACGAACTGTTCCGGGAGGTATTCAGATGTTAAGTAAGTCGATCAAACACGAATTCCGCGCCACGGCGCGCGTGATGCTGTCGGTGTATCTGGCGATTTTGTCGCTGTCCGTGGTGGCGCATTTTACGCTCAACGTGCTCTCAAGCAGCCATGACTACGGCACATTCCTGCGCATTATTTCCGGCTTGACGACGGGGCTGTTTTTCGCCTGCGTCGCGGCATCGGGCATCGGCATGATCGCGCTGACGGTCGTGCGCTTTTACCGCAGCTTCCTCTCTGACGAGGGCTATCTCACGATGACGCTGCCGGTGAACACGCACAAGCTCATCTCGGCGAGGCTGCTTGCGTCGGTCGTGTGGTACGCACTCACCTCCGTCATCATCGTGGCGGCGGTGCTCATCGCGCTGCTCAACAGCGGCAACTGGGGCGGATTTTTCAGCGGCATCGCAAATTTCTTCAAGACCGCATGGGAAGTTTTACAGACGCTGAAAGCGGACATGGTCGCGGGGGTGATCGTGTGCGGTATCGAGCTGTTCCTCTGCCTCATCCTCGGCGCGGCGCTCACGTCGCTGCTCATCTACGCGGCGATGGCGATCGGCCACAGCCTGAACCGGCACAAAAAACTTATGAGCGTCGTGTTTGCCTTCGTGTTCTACCACGCCACGCAGATCGCGGCGGTGTTCTGCGGTTTTTCGATCATCTACGGGCTGGTTGAAAAATACGAGCGCGCCTATGCGCTGGACTATCTGCGTGAGCAGAGCATGACGCCGTATATCCTCATCATCGGCGTTGCGCTGCTGCTCCTTGCCGCCGCCTGTGCGCTGTATTATTTCATCACGCACTGGTTCCTGACGAAGAAGCTCAATCTCGAATAATTCCGCAAAGGGAGCGACCGCATTTTTGTCGCTCCCTTTGTAAATTTTTGGTAACATCGCCGGACGCTTGCTTGTTTTTGTGCCGCGCGCATGGTATGATGTGACCGCAAAGAGAGAAAATAGCTGAAAGAAAGGATGAGATACATGGAATTCAAATTTGACGGCACGGATCAGAACGGCTTCAAGATCGACTTTGGCGCCATCCCCAAGCGCGAGAAGCGCGAGAGAAAGCCCCGCAAAGCAATCGGCAGCAAGGGCAAGCGCATCGCGATCAACCTGATCGTCACGTTCCTTTTCGGCGCGATCGACTTTTATATCACGCTGCCTGCCATCAACCTGCACGCGGAGGAGTTTTTCGGCTTCGTGTTTATGCTCTGCCTCGTGTACTGCGTCACGGCGCTCATCACGTCGGGCTTTCAGGGTGAGGGCGCAAAGGGCTACTTCACCTTTGTGAAAAAGCAGTGCACGATCCCGTTTTTCATCGTCGTTGCGCTGGTTGTGACCGCGCTTGTCGGTACGGCGGCGGGCTGGGTGGTCATCCGCGCGAACGACTATCAGAAGCTCCTGACCGTCACGCCCGCGAGCTTTACCGAGGAGATCGACGAGGTCTCTTACGACCAGATCCCCATGCTCGACAAGAACAGCGCCGAAAAGCTCGGCGACCGCAAGCTCGGCGAGCTTGCCGACATGGTGTCCCAATTCGAGGTCGCCGAGGACTACACGCAGATCAACTACCACGGCCGCCCCGTGCGCGTGACCTCGCTGCGCTACGGCGACATCATCAAGTGGTTCAATAACCGCTCCAAGGGTCTGCCCGCCTACCTCGTTATCGACATGGTGACGCAGAACGTGGAGGTCGTGCGCCTCCAGGAGGGCATGAAGTACACCACCGCCGAGCATTTCTCCCGCAACCTCTACCGCCATCTGCGCTTCCACTATCCGACCATGATGTTCGAGCAGCCCATCTTCGAGATCGACGAGGACGGTACGCCCTACTGGGTGTGCGCGAAGAAGGAAAAGACCATCGGTCTGTTCGGCGGCGTCGATAACAACGGCGCGGTGCTCGTCAACGCCGTCACGGGCGAGAGCGAGTACTATGCCGACCCGCCCGCGTGGGTGGATCACGTCTACTCCGCCGAGCTTATTATCCAGCAGTACGACTACTACGGTATGTATCACAACG
>JAZLIU010000136.1:0-3007 GCA_045617565.1 Oscillospiraceae bacterium | reverse complement strand
CGGACAGGAGGTGAGCGCGGCGCATGGCATTTGACCGGCGATTTATCGAAGACCTGATCGAGCGAAGCGACATTGTCGATGTCGTCGGCAGCTACGTTCCGCTCACCAAAAAAGGTGCCAATTACTGGGCGTGCTGCCCGTTCCACAACGAAAAAACGCCCTCGTTTTCCGTTTCGCCGGACAAGCAGATGTGCTACTGCTTCGGCTGCAAAAAGGGCGGCGGCGTCATCAACTTCGTGATGGAGATTGAAAACCTCTCCTATCCCGACGCGGTGCGCTTCCTCGCCAAACGCGCGAACATCCCCGTTCCCGAGGAAGAGCGTGACGACGGCAGCCGCCTGCGCTCGCGTATTCTCGCGCTCAACCGCGACGCGGCGCGCTTCTACTATGAGCAGCTTCACTCCCCCAAGGGACAAGCGGTGCTGGCGTATATGCAAAGCCGCCGGATCACGCCGAAAAATGCGACGAACTTCGGTCTCGGCGCGGCGTCGGACGAGTGGGACGGTCTTTTGACCGCGATGCGGAAAAAAGGCTACGGAGACGGCGAGCTGCTCGCCAGCGGCCTTGCCGTGCGCGGCAAAAGCGGCGGTCTTTACGACAAATTCCGCAGCCGCCTCATCTTCCCCGTCATCGACGTGCGCGGCGACGTGCTGGCGTTCGGCGGGCGCATCGTGACGAAGGACAGCGACGCGGCAAAGTACATGAACACGCAGGAGACCGCCGTTTACAGCAAGCGCCGCGTGCTCTACGGACTCAACCTTGCCAAAAAGAGCAAGCGCGAAAACATCATCCTCGTCGAGGGCAATATCGACGTGGTGATGCTCCATCAGGCGGGCTTTGACAATGCCTGCGCGTCGATGGGCACCGCGCTGACGACGGAGCAGATCAAGCTGCTCTCGCGCTACACGAAAGAGCTGGTGCTCTGCTACGATAACGACAGCGCGGGAAAGGCCGCCACGCAGAAGGCGCTCGCGCTTTTGAGCGACACCGATTTCCACGTGAAGGTGCTGGAGCTGCCCAACAAAATCGTGGACGGGCAGCCCATCAAGCAGGACGCGGACGATTTCATCAAGAATTACGGCGCTGACGCGTTCGAGCATCTGCTCACCGGCAGCGAAAGCGGGATTGATTTCCGTATGGCGCAGGTCGCGTCGCAGTTTGATTTAACAAGTGACCGCGGGCGCATCGAATACGCTTCCGCCACGGCAAAGCTGCTCGCGACGCTCGGAAGTGCGGTCGAGCGCGAAGTCTACACCGTCCGCGCCGCCGAAGCCGCCGGCATCACGCCGGACGCGATGAAATTGGAAGTGAGCCGCGCCTATAAGCAAAAACGCCGGCAGGAGGAAAAGGCGCAGGAGCGCAAAAACCTCAACCCCGCGGCAGCCCTGCAGCCGAAAGAGCGCAGTATCCGCTACGACGATCTGCGCTCCGCGCTCGCCGAGGAGGGTGTGCTGCGGCTGCTGGTGCTCGACGATTCGCTCTTCGGCGTGGTTTCGCCGCTGCGCGAGGAGGAATTCTCCTCGCCGCTGCTTGGCAGATTTTTCACCGCGCTGTGGGAGCAAGTCCGGCAAAGCGGGAAAATAAATCTCGCATCCCTCGCGCTTGACTTTACCGGCGAAGAGATCAGTCACCTCAGCGGCATCCTGCAAAAACCGGAGTCCGTCAAAAACGGCGCGCAGGCGCTTGCGGACTACTGCCGCATCATTCGGGATACACACAGGGCGGACGGAGCCGATCCGCTCGCATCTGCCATGGAAAAATACAAACACAAGGGTAACGGAGGAAAGCAAAATGGATAAGGAACTGACCGCTCAGGAACTGGAAGCGCAGGCTGACGCGCTTTTGAACGCCGCCGATCTTGAGGAGATCGGGGCACCGAAGAAGAGCAAGAGCAAAAAGGCTCTCGAACCCGTCGCAGAGGAAAAATATGCTCCGCTTGACGAGAAAGTGATCGAAAAGCTCCCCGCCGCCGCTCTGCTCAAGGGCAGTGAAAAGCTGCGCGATCTCTTTGCCAAGGGCAAGGCCAAAGCCAAGCTCGAATCCGGTGAGCTGATGGAGTCACTCGACGAGTTGGAACTCGACGGCGATCAGATGGATCACATCTACGATTCGCTCGAGGCACTCGGCATTGAGATCGGCATGAGCGAGGTCATCGAAAACGACGACATTCTTGAAGAGGAACCGCCGCTTGAGGAGATCGCGGAGATCGAGGAGGAAGAGCTGGTCGACCCGAACGAGCTGGTCGACAGCTTCTCCATCGACGACCCCGTGCGTATGTACCTCAAGGAGATCGGCAAGGTCGCGCTGCTCTCCGCCGACGAGGAAGTGACGCTCGCCACCGCAATGACCGAGGGCTTCGCCGCGCAGGAAAAGCTCACCGCCGCCGAAGAAGACGGCATAGCGCTTGGCAGCGCGGAGCGCACCGCGCTTGAGGAAGCCGTCAAAGCGGGTGAACTCTCCAAGCAGAAGCTCGCCGAGGCGAACCTGCGTCTTGTCGTTTCCATCGCCAAGCGCTATGTCGGACGCGGGATGCTCTTCCTCGACCTCATCCAGGAGGGCAATCTGGGCCTCATCAAGGCGGTCGAAAAATTCGACCACACCAAGGGCTACAAGTTCTCCACCTATGCCACGTGGTGGATCCGCCAGGCGATCACCCGCGCTATCGCCGATCAGGCGCGCACGATCCGCATCCCCGTCCACATGGTCGAGACCATCAACAAGGTCATCCGCGTCTCCCGTCAGCTTCTGCAGGAGCTGGGCCATGATCCCAGTGCCGAGGAGATCGCCGAGGAGATGGGTATGCCGCTGGACAAGGTGCGCGATATCCTCAAGATCGCCCAGGAGCCGGCCAGTCTGGAAACGCCCATCGGCGAAGAGGAAGACTCCCATCTGGGCGCCTTCATCCCCGACGAGGACGCCAGCGAGCCTGCCGAGGCCGCCAGCTTCACCCTGCTGAAGGAGCAGCTCATGGAGGTGCTTTCCACCCTCACGCCCCGCGAGGAAAAGG
>JAZLIU010000135.1:0-3587 GCA_045617565.1 Oscillospiraceae bacterium | reverse complement strand
AATGAAGCCGCAAAAGCGCACCGACGCGCACAAGACCGATCATTTTGCCGAGCTGTGCTGCTCCAACTCGCTGCGCTCCGACCAGCTGGAAAACGCGGTGGGGCTGCTCAAAGAGGAGATGCGCCGCCTCGGTTCTCTCATCGTCGCCTGCGCGGATGAAACGCGCGTGGAGGCGGGCGGCGCGCTGGCGGTTGACCGCCACAGCTTTGCCGCGCGCGTGACCGAAAAGGTGCGATCGCATCCGAATATCACGGTTGTGGATGGCGAGGTGACGGAGATCCCCGCCGAGGGCAGCGTCGTCATCGCCACCGGCCCGCTCACCTCCGACGCGATGGCGGAAGCCATCACAAAAAAGATCGGCGGCGGGTACACGCTCCACTTTTTCGACGCGGCGGCGCCGTTGGTGTCGTTCGAGAGCATTGACATGGACAAGGCGTGGTTCGCCTCCCGCTACGACAAGGGGACGGCGGATTATGTCAACTGCGCGATGGACGAGCAGGAGTACACCGCGTTTTGGGACGAGCTTACCCACGCGGAGGAAGCCGCAGTCCACGGCTTTGAGGACAAAAACGTGTTCGAGGGCTGTATGCCCGTCGAAGTCATGGCGCGCCGCGGACACGATACGCTCCTGTACGGGCCGCTCAAGCCGCGCGGACTCAAAGATCCCAAGACGGGGCGGGAGCCGTACGCGGTCGTGCAGCTTCGCAAGGACAACGCAGACGGCAGCATCTATAACCTTGTCGGCTTTCAGACGCACCTGCGTTTCCCCGAGCAGAAGCGCGTCTTTTCGATGATCCCCGCCCTGCACGACGCGGAGTTCGTGCGCTATGGCGTGATGCACCGCAACACCTATTTGAATTCCCCCGGTCTGCTTGACCGCTACTATCGGCTGATTTCGGATGTGCGTATCGCCTTTGCCGGCCAGATGACGGGTGTGGAGGGCTATGTGGAGTCCGCCGCGTCCGGAATGCTCGCGGGCATCGAGCTTGCGCGGCGACTGCGCGGCGAGAAGCCGGTCGATTTCCCGATGGAGACCGCCATCGGCGCGCTGGGGCTGTACGTCAGCAACACCACGATCGCCGATTTTCAGCCGATGAACGTCAACTTCGGTATCATGCCGCCGCTCGGTCGGCGCGTCAAGGGCGGCAAGCGCGTGAAAAACGCCGCGCTCGCCGAACGCTCACTTGCAATCATCGACGCGCTGCGCGAGGACGTTCTGAGTGACATTGAACCGTAAAGGAGGAGACCGTATGAAGATCATCGTCGACGCGATGGGCGGCGATTTCGCCCCGCTTGCCCCCGTGCAGGGTGCGCTGCTGGCGCACGAGAAGTACGGCACGGAGATCGTGCTCACGGGCAGGAGCGACGCGATCATGGACGCGGTGCGCGCGTGCGGGAAGAGTGAGCTGCCCGCAGGTATCACGCTCGTCCACACCGAAGAGGTCGTCGAGATCTGCGACGATCCCGCCACGGCATTTAAGAAGAAAAAAGACTCCTCCCTCACGGTGGGACTGGGTCTCCTGCGCGACGGCGAAGCGGACGGCTTCGTCTGCGCGGGCAGCACGGGTGCGCTCCTTGCGGGGGCGACGCTCGTTGTCAAGCGCATCCGCGGGCTGCGCCGCGCGGCGCTTGCGCCCACGATCCCGACAGCGACAGGCAGAGCGGTGCTCATCGACTGCGGCGCGAACGCGGAGTGCACGGTGGAATATCTGCTGCAATTCGCGTACCTCGGCAGCTACTATGCCGAAAAGGTGCTCGGTGTTAAAAATCCCCGCGTGGGACTTTTGAACATCGGCGCGGAGGAGAGCAAGGGCGACACGCTGCGCCGCGAGACCTATCAGAAGCTCAAAGAGGCAGGCGCGGCGGGCGATCTCAACTTTGTCGGCAACGTGGAGGCGAAGGAAGCGATGCTCGGCGCGTGCGACGTCATCGTTGCCGACGGGTACAGCGGAAACATCATGCTCAAGAGCCTTGAGGGGACGGGCAAGCTGATGTCGGCGAAGCTAAAGGAAATGTTTATGAGCAGCCTCGGTACCAAGCTCGGTGCGCTGCTTGTCAAAGCAAAGCTCGCGGACTTCAAGAAGCTGCTTGATCCCAACGAGGTCGGCGGCACGGCGCTGCTCGGTATCTCCAAGCCCGTCATCAAGGCGCACGGCTCGTCGAACGCCGTGGCGTTCTGCAACGCGATCCGTCAGGCGTGCGAGGTGGCGCAAAGCGGCATCGCCGATGACATTGCGGCGAATATCGGCAAAATGCGTCTCGGCAAAGAGGACGCGGCGCAGTAAAATAGGTATTGACACGGCAGAACCTTTGCCGTATCATTTCCACGAAGTACATCCTATGGAGGAACGATGAAATGAGCGCAGAAGAAATTTTCAAAACTATGCAGAGCCTGATCGTCGAGCAGTTTGCCCTTGAGCCGGAGGACGTAACGATGGACAGCTCCTTTGAGGACGATCTGGGTGCCGATTCCGTGGACCTTGTCGAGCTGGTCATGGCGATCGAAGAGGAATTCGAGATCGACGAGATCCCCGAAGAAGAGCTGGTAACGCTCAAAACCGTGGGCGACTGCGTGCGCTATCTCGCAGGCAAGCTGAATTAAGAAAGAGAGTCGCCCCGTGCAAAACGGGGCGTACTTTTGCAATAAGGAGGGTGCGCTATGCACACGCTGGAGCAGCGCCTTGGCTATCAATTTCATAACCGTGCGTTTCTGGAGGAGGCGCTGCGTCACAGCTCCTATGCCAACGAGCACCGCGGCGCGAATATCTTTTCCAACGAGCGCCTGGAGTTTCTGGGCGACAGCGTGCTCGGCTTCGTGACGGCGGAGTACCTGTTCAAAAAGCACCCCGCCGCGCCCGAGGGCGAGCTGACGCGCATCCGCGCGATCCTTGTATGCGAGGACAGCTTGCATGAGGTCGCGCAGCGGCTGGAACTGGGAAACTATCTGCTGCTCGGCCACGGCGAGGAGAGCTGCGGCGGCCGCACGAGGGCGTCTATCCTTGCCGACGCGACGGAGGCGGTCTTTGCCGCGGTGTATCTCGACGGCGGCATTGAGGCGGCGAGCGCACTGATCCACCGCGTGCTGCTCGACTCCGAGCGCGAGGAGGCCGCGGAGGAGAAACGCCGCGACTACAAGACCAATCTGCAGGAGTTCATCCAGCGCACGCCCAATCAGACGCTGTCCTACCGCATGATCGGCGAGCAGGGTCCCGATCACAATAAGACCTTTGCCTTTGAGGTCCTGCTCAACGGCGCCGTGGTCGGCGCGGGCGAGGGACGGACGAAAAAGGAAGCCGAACAGATGGCGGCGAAGGACGCACTCGACAAACTGAATCACTGAGAAAAAAGTGAACTGCACCCCGTCAAGAGGACAACGAAATAATATAAGAGTTTTCTGAAATCACACGGCACTGCGGTGCCGTGGCACCCACAGGATTTGCGGCTGTGTAGCCGTACAAATCCTGTGGCTCTTTTTATGCTGTCAGATAATATTGCTCGTGTTTCTCCATAGGCGTCAGGACGCCGAGATTCCGCTGCAAGCGTCTGCCATTGTAATAGGTGATGTATTCCTCAATCATTTGGACAAG
>JAZLIU010000134.1:0-4436 GCA_045617565.1 Oscillospiraceae bacterium | reverse complement strand
AGGTCTTATTGACGTGCTGACCGCCCGCGCCTGAGGAGCGGTAGACCTGCATTTCGATGTCCTCCTCGCGAAGATCCACATCCACCGTCTCCATCTCCGGCAGCACTGCGACTGTCGCGGTCGAGGTGTGGACGCGGCCGCCCGACTCCGTCTCCGGCACGCGCTGGACGCGGTGGACGCCGGATTCGAGCTTCATGCGCGAATACGCACCGTCGCCGTCGATGATAAAGTCGGCTTCCTTCACGCCGCCGAGCTCGGTGTCGTTGTAGTTGAGAAGCTCGATTTTCCATCCGCGCTTTTCCGCGTACATGGCGTACATCCGGTAGAGGTCGGAAGCGAACAGGGCGCTCTCCTCCCCGCCGACGCCGCCGCGAATCTCCACGATGACGTTCTTTCCATCGTTCGGATCGTGCGGCAGGAGCAGGATGCGGAGCTTTTCAAGAAGCTCCTCCTTTTCCGCCTTGGCGGTATCCAGTTCCTCCTGCGCCATCTCGCGCAGCTCCGGGTCGCTCACAAGCTCCAGCGAGCTTGCGATGGTCTCCTCGCACTTTTGATACGCGCGATATGCCTCGACTACCGGCTCGATCTCACTGCGCTCGCGCGTGAGCTTGCGCAGCTGTGCGCTGTCGCCATAGATCTCCGGCACCTCCAAAAGCTCGCCGATCTCATCATAGCGGCGCGCGATCTGCTGTAATTTCTCCCACATAACTGTCTTTTATCCTTTGTTTGCCACGAAGTCGCCACAGGACTTGATGAACTGATCGCGCCAGAAATGGTAGCCCGCATCACCGGGACGCAGCGACACGTCCGCCACGTGCGGCGTCTGCACATATTTGTCCATCTGGCGGTAGACGTCCTTATAGAGCTTCTCGCTCTTATGGGTGATGACATAGGCGACGTTCGCCATCTCATAGCCGCGGCGCTTCAAGAGTCCGCGAATGACGCTCGAGCAGCGTCCCGCCCAGATGGGGGTGCCGAGAATAACAAGGTCATAGTCGCTCAAGGGCAGACGCGTCTCAAGGCGTGTCATTGCCCGCGTCTTTTTGCGCATCGCGTCCAGTCCGCAGCGCAGCCAACCGATCGCGCCGCTGCGGTTTGTCTTGTCGTGCACCTCGACGATTTCGCAGCCGAGCGCCTCGGCAATTTCGGTCATCGCCTGTTTGGTGTTTCCCGTGCGGGAGTAGTAAATACATACAATGCGGTTATTCATCGTCCTTAACCTCCGATTACAAGAAGCTCCGCCATGGCGAACGCTTCGCGGATATAGTAGTTGAGCTGTAAGGTATCGTAGTAGAGATTGCGCGGCAGCGTCGCCGCCACACCGTATGCCCACGGTACGCCGGCAATGCGTTTGGCGCGGGCGACGTGATAGTCATTGGTGACAAAGGCGAAATTGCCCGTCGGGTCGATGCCGCGCTCCGCCATGAGCTGCGTGGAAAAGTCAAAATTTTCGCGCGTGCTGGTAGAGCGCTCCTCTTTCCAGATACGGCTTTCCTCAATGCCGTGTTCGATCAGCCAGCGCGCCATGCACTCCGCCTCGGTGATGTCCTCGCCGGGACCCTGTCCGCCGGAGCAGATGATGGGCACGTCTGGCTTGTCCGAGGCGAAATCGAGCGCTGCGCGCAGTCTTGTTGCGAGCATCAGCGACGGTTCCGTTCCGTTCACGCCCGCGCCGAGAATGATGACGCAGGTGACGTCCTTGTCAGATGCGTCGGTGCGGTTATCGCGCACGACAAGCGCCTCCATCGCGGCAAAGAGCGCAAAACCCACGGCGAGCAGTACAAGCAAAATGCGCTTACACCGCCTCGCCCATTTTTGTTCGCCTGCGCGGCCAAGCACGGCGAAGACGATCCATGCGACTGCCGCACACCAGCACAAAAGCCCTGTGAAACGCATCCCGGGAACGGCGCGCAGCAGCGTCCCCAAAACGGCGAAGATCGCCGCAAGCGCCCAAAGCAGTTTCTGTTTCTTCATTCTCATTCTCCTGCGGCCTGCGCAAGCTCCTCCCACTTCTCCATCAGGGCGTTGAGAGCCGCTTCCGCCTGTTCTTTTTCTTCGTACAGCGCGGTGTACTTCTCATAGTCGCTGCCAGCTTCCGCAAGCTGTTGCTCAAGCTGCGCGATGGCTTCCTCCTGCGCGCTGATCTCCTTTTCGCAGATGGTGAGCTGACGCCGTGCCTGCTGTGCATTCCGGTTTCCGCGCGGTTTTTCTGTAACGGTCTTTTCCTTTACAGCCTCTTTTTTCTCTGACTTTTCCGCGATCTGATCGGCGTACATCGCCTCCATCTGCCGGTAGCGCGCAAAGCCCATGGGATAGTCCGTGATCGTACCGTTTTCAAGCTCCCACACGCGCGTTGCAAAGCGGTTGATGAAGTAGCGGTCGTGGCTGACGAACAAAAGCGTTCCATCGTAGCTCTCCACCGCCTCCTCGATCCACTCGCGCGAGGCGATGTCGAGGTGGTTCGTCGGCTCGTCAAGAATGAGGAGGTTGATTTCCTCGTCCATGAGCATACAGAGCTTCAGGCGGCTCAGCTCACCGCCGGAGAGGACAGATACGCTCTTGAATACGTCCTCGCCCGTAAAATGGAACATGGCCAGGCGGTCGCGCGCGCTCTGCGGCGTGACGTTTCGCTTAGAATAGAGCATCGTATCGACCAGGTTGCGGCTCGGCACGTCAAATGTGACGATCTGCGGCAGATACGCCGTGCGCACGGCGGGGCCGAACTTTATTTTGCCCGCGTCGGGGTATTCTTCATCCATCAATAGCTTGAGGAGCGTCGTTTTCCCCGTGCCGTTGTCGCCGATGAGGGCGATGCGCTCCCCGCCCGTGACCTTGAGGTCAAGATTGGAAAACAGTGTCCGCTCACCGAAGCCTTTTGAAACGCCCTTGAGCGTGAACACCTCGTCGCCGTAAAAATCCTGCGTGTGGAACTGCGCGGTCATCGCGCGGTCCTTCGTAGGCTTGTCCACCGTGCGCATCCGCTCGATGCGCTTTTCCATCGAGAGCGCGCGGCGGTAGGTCTTGTCCATGCCCTTGAACGCGAACATACGAAGCTGCTCCGCGCTCTTTTCGAGCTGTGCGATCTTTGCCTGCTCCTTTTCGTACTGGTGCAGCTTTTCAAGATACCGCCGCTCCTTTTCCACGGCGTAAAAGCTGTAATTCCCGCTGTAAAACTCCGCCTTGCCGTCCAGCACCTCGATCACGCGCGTAATGGTGCGGTCAAGGAAATAGCGGTCATGCGAGATGGCGACAACGGTACCCTTGAACGAGGCAAGGTAGTTCTCCAGCCACTCGATGGCGTGGAGGTCTAAGTGGTTCGTCGGCTCGTCGAGCAGCAGAATGTCGGTATCCTCCAAGATGAGTCTTCCGAGGTTGACGCGCGTCTTTTCCCCGCCTGAGAGCGAGTCGAACAGGCGCGTGCGCAGCTCTTGCGAGATGGAAAGACCGTTCGCCACCTTGTTGACGGGGGTTTCCGTGTCGTACCCACCTAAGGCCTCGAACTTCGCGGCAAGCTCGCCGTATCGACGCAGCGTCTCCGCGCTCTCGTCGCCGTGCGCCATCTGCTCGGAGAGCGCCTCCATCTCGTCGGACAGGTTGCGCATCCGCGCAAACGCGCTTTGCAGCACGTCCTCCACCGTGTAGCCTACGGGATAGACGGGGATCTGCGAAATAAGCCCGATGCGCCGGCCGTGCGCGATGGCGACCTCGCCGAAGTCGCTGTCCAGTTCACCCGTCAGAATGCGAAAGAGCGTCGTCTTGCCCGCGCCGTTCTTTCCGAGAAGTCCCACCCGTTCGCCGGTGTTGATCTGGAACGAGATGCCGTCCAATATTCTCTTTTCCAAATCAAAGGACTTGACGAGTCCCGTTACGCTGATGTCGATCATGCCTTGGTCAGTTCCTCTACGATCTTTTCAAAATGCATGGAGTGCGACGCCTTGACGAGCATCGCGCTTCCTGCGGTAAATTCTTTCTTCAATGTGTCCAATGCGCTGTCAATATCTGCAAACCATTTTGCCTTGTCAGCGTTTGCTTTTGCAATATCTTTTGCCTTTTGTCCGACAGCAATCACGCAGTCGATGCCAAGCTGCGCGGTCAACTCCCCCATCGCGCGGTGGGACTGCTCCGTCAGCTCGCCCAGCTCTGCCATGCCGCCGAGCACGGCGATCTTCTTCCCCTCGCTGCCCGCGAGGACGCGCAGGGACGCCCCCATGGACTGGGGATTGGCGTTGTAGCAGTCGTCGAGAAGTCTGCGCCCATCAGAGAGCTTCACCACGCGCATCCGCGAGCCCGCCGGCTCGTAGAAGCGCACGCCGCGCACAATCTCATCTTTCGCCATGCCCAGCTCCTCGCCCACGGCGACCGCCATGGAGACAGCGTAGATCATGAGTCTGCCCGGTGCGGGCACAGAGAGCTCATAGCGCTCCTTGTTCGTCGTG
>JAZLIU010000133.1:0-3989 GCA_045617565.1 Oscillospiraceae bacterium | reverse complement strand
TCCTTGATGTTCTTTGCGATGGCATAAGCCTGCATTTCCTGTTTGGTATACTTCGTGTAATCCATTTTCAATCTCCTCCCAACTACATTAGTGCGTGGTGGAATAGCCGAGGTGCGGCTCGTTCTTCAGACGCATCAGGCGAGAACCGCCGATCACGTCAAGAAGAGCTTCCTGATCCTTGCAGCCATAGACCCACTTGTTCAGATAATCCTGGAACGTCTCGGGAACGGCGGTGCCGTCAGCGGCGTCCTTGGCAGCCTTGGCAGCCTTAGCGGCAGCTTCGGCGAGCTTCTCGTCCTCGGGCTTGGCGGCAGCGGCCTTTTCTGCCTTGGCGGCAGCCTTGGCGAGCTGAGCGACAGCGTCCGCGGTGTCCTGATACTTGGAAGCCTTGTCGTATTCCTTGAGACCCTTGTCGTCGTCGTCATAGTAGTTGTAGCACTGTGCGGGCCATGCGCCGTAGGGTGCCTTGACGACCGCGTCCACGCACTCACCGAAGATGCGGGTTAGGGTGGGATCACGGCGGATGTACTCGTCGGAGACGATCTCCTCGCAGGTGACGATGACCTTGCGGGCGGCAACGGCGATGTCGATGTCGTGGAACTCATCGCCGCGGATGATGCAGGTGCCGTCGGGAGAGGCCTTCTGAACGTGGATGAGCGCGGTGTCGATCTTGGGAACGGGAACGGCAACGACCTTCTGGCCGGGCTCCATCGGGTTCTCGATCTCAACGCACTTGAGATTTTCCATCTTGGGCATAGCCTTGCGCTTTTCTTCGCTGATGCCCCAGAACTTCATCAGGCCGGAGCCCTGCATGAGGCGCACGGGCAGGAACGGAAGACCGAGGGCCGCAGCGTGCAGCATAAGCATGAGCACGTCCTGAGAATAGTCCTCATAGGTGAGCTTGCCCTGCTCGATGAAAGCGCGGAAGCGGCGGGACACGTTGGTGTAGCCGGAGTTCGCGGTGTAGCAGTTGATGTAAGCTGCCACGCGGCCTTCGCCGATGAGCATATCGATGTCACCGCCGCCGGGGCCGGCATAAGCGATGAAATCCTTCTGGCCCTGACGCAGAACTTCCATCACGGAAGCGTAGGGCTTGCGGTTCGTGGTGAAACCGCCGAGCGCGAGGACGTCGCCGTTTTCGACATATTTCGCAACGGCATCATGCAAAGACATTACTTTACTCAAAATAAAAACCTCCCTGTTTTTGATTGACGTAATTTATTGCCAAGGGCACGCCGTGAATGGATTCCGTCAAATTTCCGTTAAGCAGTGCTCATACAGGCTTCATCGTAAATTATAGTGGAAAACACACTTATAATCAATAAGAAAGTGCAAGAAATTCGCAAAAAACTAAACAAATTTTCGGCTCGTTTTTTGTCGTATTCGTGAATAGCGACAATCATTTTCTCCTTGTTTCTTTCCTGAGAATTGTTATTTTTGCAAGTTTTCTTGCAAATTATTGCAAATTCTGCTTGCTTTTTCTGTCGCTTCCTGTTACAATCGTCCTTGCTGTTCGGCACATCATATTCTGTTTTTCGGAGGCTTTTTATGGACGTCACCACCCTGATTTCCGATGCCGGCATTTCGTTCGGCACGCTGACGCTCGGCACCGTACTGCGCGGCATCGCCATTTTCGTCATTGGCCTGTTCGCCGTCAAATTCATCCTCAAGGCGCTCAAAAAAGCTCTCGGCCGCGCCAGCGCGGTCGCTTCCCTTTCCGGCTACATCCTCTCCACCGCAAAGGCTCTTTTGTATGTGCTGCTCGTTCTGGTCGTGCTCGACTCGCTCGGCGTGGAGGTCACCTCCTTCGTAGCTCTCCTGAGTGTCGCGGGCATCGCGGTCTCGCTCGCGCTGCAAAACACGCTCTCCAACACAGCCGGCGGTATGATGGTCCTCATCTCAAAACCATTTGTTGTGGGTGATTACATCGCCGTTGACGGCGTAGAAGGCACCGTCAAGGCCATCGGCCTGTCCTACTGCACGGTCGTTACGCTGGATAACAAGGAGGTCTTCATCCCCAACGCGCAGATCTCGGCGACGAAGGTCACCAACTTCAACTGCCTCGGAAAACGCCGTGTCGACCTGACCTTCACCGCTTCTTACAACGCTCCCACCGCCACCGTTAAGGCGGCGATCAGCGACGCGATGGCGAAGTTCTCCCAGATCCTCTCCGACCCCGCGCCCGTCGTTTATTTAAGCGAATACGGCGCCAGTTCCATCTCCTATGTGGTGCGTATGTGGGTCAATGCCGCGGATTACTGGGACGTCTATTTCGGGATGCTCGAGACCGTGCGCGAGACGTTCGCCGCCGCTCATGTCGAGATGACCTACGACCATCTCAACGTCCACATGATGCAGGATTGAACCTATAAAAATTGCAAAAACAGGGGAGCAGGACATATTGTCCTGCTCCCCTGTTTTATTTTTCGCTTTTCTTCCGTTTACCCGACGTTCCCCGTCAGCAGCAGCGACACCGCCGCGCCGATGAGAATGTACAGCACGCGGTCGAGCATCGCATCCCAGCGCTTGCCGCTTTTCTGCGTGATCGTCTTGACGTCCGCCTTGATCTCCTTGATGTCGGTCTCCACCGACTGTTCTCTCGACGCGAGCACCTCCACCGCCGCCGCCAGCTTGTCGAGGTCATCCTGCCGCCGCTCCAGCTTTTCGATGCGGTGCGTGTTGGACTTCGCGCGGCTCATCGTCTCTGTCAGCCGGACCGACATCTCCTGCTCCGTCATACGATCACCGCCAGTTCAAAGCTGTGCCAGGTATGCTCATATGCTTCGACGCTGCCCCATGTCATCTCCTGCTCCTCGCACTCCGCCCAGGTGATGTAGCGGAAGAAAAACTCCGTAAGCAGATGGCAGGGGATGATGTCGAGCACGATGCGCTCAATGCGCTCGAACTCCTCCGGTATGCCCACCGTATCGGGAAAGCGCACCCGGATCACACCCGTTTGCTCCGTCTCCTCGGCGATGGCACGGATACCGCAGCCGCTGATGGTCGCGTTGATCGCGCCGAGCGTAAAGCTGTCATCATTGATCCGTGAAAGTGCCGCGATCGCCTCGCGGCGCAGCGCCGCGGTCGGACTTGCCGGGCAGCGGGAAAACAGCCGTTCTCTGCGGTAAAGTCCCTCGCCCTCCGCCAGCGGCAGCACACCCTCGCGCTCCGCGTGCTCGAGCGCGTCCGCCGCTTCATCCAGCGCTTCACCCGCGGCATACAGCTCGCTGCCGCTCACCGTACCGCGCTGCGTACGATAGACGCGCAGCGGCTCCAGCAGCTCGCATAAAAATTCATAATAGGACGTCATGCATCATCCACTCCGATCTCCGTCAGCGTCACCGTGCCGAGCACCGGCAGGCAGGTGGTACTGCCCACCGTATCCTCCGTCGGCACAAGCAGATGGCAGTTCGTCACGCCCTCCACGCCGTAAAGGATCGCACCCAGCTTGGCGCACAGTACGTCTTCGCCCAACCGCTCACCGGTAAAGTATGCGCCCAGCGCGCGCTCCACTTCCTCGCAGACCGCCTCAAAGTCATATCCGTCCGCGACACTCACTTCCGCCGTCACGTCGATCGCCGTCTCCGTCGGCGCCAGTACTTCAACGTCCACCGCGATCTCGCGCTTGCGCTCCAGCGCCTCCGCGATCTCTTCGAGCAGCTCATCGGACGGTGCGCCGCTGTGTGTTGCCACATACACGTCCACCGTGCCGATGCCGCGCGCACGCCCCACCGCCCTCGCCGCGGCGACCGTCGGAAAACTCATCGCCTCGCGCTCGTAGAACGCGGCGTTCGCGCCGTTGGGCAGGCGCCTGTAGCTCTCCATGATGCGCTCGCGCAGACTTTCATCGTCCTCTGCGTCGCTGCCGCCCGTGGATGCGTTGGGATTGGTACAGTCCGTGACGCCCGCCGGCAGTGCGGAGAGAAAACGGATCTGCCCCGCCGCGGCGTTTCCGCTTGCGCCTGTCTCCACCGCCTGCGCGTTCACCG
>JAZLIU010000132.1:0-3828 GCA_045617565.1 Oscillospiraceae bacterium | reverse complement strand
GCCACGCGCCCAAGCAGCGTCAGGCTGGATATATTTTCATAGGCGGCATCGGTATCGGGAAACAGCTTCCCGATGTCGCCCAGCGCCGCCCCGCCGCGCAGCGCGTCCATCACCGCGTGGAGCAGAACGTCCGCGTCGGAGTGGCCGAGCAGTCCCGTTTCGTGCGGGATCGTCACGCCGCCGAGGATCAGCGGCCGACCTTCAACCAGTCTGTGTACGTCATAGCCGTGTCCGATGCGCAGATTTGTCATTTTTTTCCCTCCCGAAGATAGCAAGCAGGACAAATGCTGCGGCTCGCCAAAAGAGCCACAGCATTCCGATGATTCTGCTGTTAAATTATCGTGCGCCCTCGCGCTTTTCCAGGATCGCTTCCGCGATCAAAAGGTCGATGGGCGTGGTGATCTTGATATTTTCTTCGCTTCCGTCTGTCAAGTAAACTTCCTTGCCAAGGCGCTCCACAGCAGAGCAATCGTCCGTCAGCTTCACGTTTTCTGTCAGTGCGGACTGAAGCGCCGCTTTGAGAAGTCCCGCGTCGAACACCTGCGGCGTCTGCACGGCAAAAAGCGTTGCGCGGTCGGGCGTTTCGCGCACGACACCATCCTTCGCGACCTTGATCGTGTCGTGCACGGGGATGGCAGGCGCGGCGGCAAAACACTTCGCGGCAAGCGCGACCGTGCGGTCGATCAGCTCGCTCGTGACGAGCGGACGGGCGCCGTCCTGTACGGCGAGCAGCGAGGCCTCACTGTTTGCTTCCAACGCGGCGCGAAGCACAGACTCCTCCCGCGTTGCGCCGCCGATGATGACCTTGACTGGCTTGGTGATCCCGTAGACCTTGCACAGGTCGGCAAAGGTCAAAAGATCGTCCTCGCGCGCGGCGATGACGATCTCGTCAATGCTTTCGGCGGCGTCGATGGCCAGCAGTGTATGCACGATGACCGGCTGATCGCCGAGCGGCAGCAGCAGCTTATTCTCCCCGCCCATGCGGCTTGAGCTGCCCGCCGCGGCAATGAGCGCAGAACAGTACGGACGACCGCGCCCCGTTTTTTTCCTCAGCTTATCAAGAAAGCCCATAATAGATAGCCATTCCTTATCAATCCTTTGCGAGCATGACGGCATTGATGCGTGCCTCGGCGTCGCCATAGGAGACGTCCTCCGCCAGAACGACCTCGGAAATGAGGATCTGCTTGGCGTTGTGCAGCATCTTGCGCTCACCGTTGGAAAGTCCGCGCTCGCTGTCGCGGTGCATCAGCGCCTTGATGACGCCGGCGACCTCCACAAGGTCACCGCTTTTGATGCGCTCCATATTTTCGCGGTAACGGTGGTTCCAGTTCGCCGTCATATCAACGCTGAGCTGCGGGATCTTCCCGATCACCGTTTCGATCTCGGACACAGCATGGACGCCGCGCACGCCGATCATCTGCGTGTTCGCCGTGGGGATCTTGAGCGTCAGACCGGAGACGGGCATTTTGAACACATAAAACTGCACACGGTTTCCGCTGATCCTTTCCTCAACGACGCCCTCGATCACACCGGCGCCGTGCATCGGATGGACGATTTTATCGCCGACCTGAAACATTGTATGCCCCCCTCCTTTCTGATAGAATGCCGCATATACAACTCAAAAATTGTATCAAACTGCGCAAATTCTCCCACCTGTAGTATAGCGCATTTTGTGCATCTTTTCAAGTATTTTTTACCAAAAAAAGTAAAAAGTATATGCATCCATTTCCCTACAGATTTTACAAGGATATGATAAAAGAGGGCGTTTCCGACAGGAAACACCCTCTTTTTCCAGAAATATCTTACTTGTTGCTGCGGCGCCAGATGTGCATCTTTTCCGCATCGGCGATGAGCTGCTCACGGAAGTCGGGATGCGCGATGGAGATCAGCGCCTCGGCGCGCTCCCAGGTGGACAGACCCTTGAGGTTGACCATGCCGTACTCGGTGACGATGTAGTGCGTGCAGGAGCGCGGGTCGGTGCAGATGGAGCCGTTCGTCAGCGTGGGAACGATGCGGCTCTTGACGCTGCCGTCCTTTCCTGTGACGGTGGAGGACATGCAGATGAAGCTCTTGCCGCCCTTGCTCAAATACGCGCCGAGCAGGAAGTCAAGCTGACCACCCGTGCCGGAGATGTGCTTGACACCGGCGGACTCGGCGTTGACCTGACCGAACAGGTCACAGTCGATGGCGTTGTTGATGGAGATGAAGTTGTCGATCTGGGAGATGACGTGAACGTCGTTCGTGTAGTCAACGGGAGCGCCCATGACGGCGGGGTTGCGATCCATGTAGTCATAGAGCTTCTGGGAGCCGGCGGCGAAGGCATAGACCTGACGGCCCTTGTCGAGCGTCTTGTACTTGCCGGAGATCTTGCCGGCGAGCGCCATATCGACAAAACCGTCAACGTACATTTCGGTGTGGACGGCAAGATCCTTGAGGTCGGACTGGGCGATCATGGAGCCGATGGTGTTGGGCATACCGCCGATGCCGAGCTGCAGGCAGGCGCCGTTTGGGATCTGCGGCACAACGAGATTGGCAACCGCGCGGTCTACCTCGGTGGGCTCACCGCCGCCGCCGAGCTGAGCCACGGGGGGATTTTCACCCTCAACGACCATATCAACGTCCTCAATGTTGATCTCGCAGCCGGTCAGACCGTAGACGAGCGGCATATTGGTGTTGACCTCGACGATGACCTTCTTGGCGACACTGAGCATATCGGCAAGATGGGAGGAAGCGAGCGCGTAGCTGAAGTTGCCGTGCTTGTCCATCGGCGTGACCTGGATCATGGCGACATCGACGGTGACGTTGCCGTCACGGTAGAAGCGCGGAAGCTCGCTGTAGCGCATGGGAGAGAAATAACCCATGCCCTTGCCGATGATCTTGCGGTCGACACCGGTGCAGTGCCAGGAGTGCCAGGTAAAGTGCTCACCGGCGTCCTCGACGACGAAGAGTGCGGCCATCCACATCGTCACGCCGCCGCGGAGCTTGAGGTCCTTAAGCTCGTTCTTGCGCGCGGCAAGCGCCTTATCAAGCGTGTAGGGATGGTTAGTGCACCAGCCGTAATCGACCCAGTCGCCGGACTTAACGACCTTGACGGCCTCGGATGCGGAGACAAGTTTCTTCTGATAGAGCGCTGCGTAATCCATAAGTTGTTCCCCCTGTATGTAAATTTGTAATGAATTTTGCGATCAGATGGTGTATCTATCCATAACTGTCAAAATTATAACATAGATATTTGCGCTTGCAAAGAAGAAATTTTGCAAAACAGCAAGAAAAAAGGACAGGCACGGAGCCTGTCCTTTTTTACGTTCAAATTATTCCTCGACAGGAGCAGCTTCCTCGGCAGGAGCGGCTTCCTCAACCGGCGCTTCCTCGGCGGGTTCGACCGTCTCGGGAGCGAGCAGCGCGCGGATGCTGAGGCTGATCTTCTTCTTTTCCTCGTCAACAGCGGTGATCTTGGCGTCGACCATCTGACCTTCGGAGAGAACGTCAGCGGGCTTGTCGATGCGGCGATCGGCGATCTGGGAGATATGGACCAGACCGTCAACACCGGGGACGACCTCGGCGAACGCGCCGAAGGTCATGAGCTTGACGATGCGCACATTGGCAACGTCGCCGACCTTGTAGGTGTTCATAAAGACATCCCAAGGGTTCTGAGACTTGTCCTTGACGCCGAGGGAGATCTTGTGCTTCTCGGTGTCGAAGCCGATGACATACACGTCGAGATGATCGCCGACGGCAACGACCTCGGAGGGGTGCTTGATGCGGCTCCAGGAAAGCTCGGAGATGTGAACCATACCGTCCACGCCGCCGATGTCGACGAACACGCCG
>JAZLIU010000131.1:0-6202 GCA_045617565.1 Oscillospiraceae bacterium | reverse complement strand
TATAGAGCGCGAACACCGTCACGATGTTCGCAAGTCCCAGCTTCACGCCGGGCAGCGGAATGAGCAGCGCGAGCGGGAAAAAGCTCTCGAGATACGATAGCGCCAGCGCCAGCGCTGCGAGCACGGCGCAGAGCGTGAGCTGTTTTGTCGAAATCCTCATCCCCTCACCCCACGATCACGTCGTAGTCGGCGCTCGTGCCGACGAGGGTGATGACAATGCGCGACGGAAGGCACACGATGCTCTGCCCCGACCGCTTGATCGCGCCGGAATGCTTGCAGTCCTGCGTAGGACAGTCGGCGTGCGTCACGTCCACCCAGCCGTCCGCGGAGTCCACCGTGAGCGTGTAGCCATTGTTCGTATAGACGTGCTGACCGGAATAGTCGATGAGCCGCGCGCGCTCGACCTCTTCCCCGTCGATCTCGACCACGACGGAAAGTCCGCCGTTTTGCACCGGCGCGGCATTCATACCGCCCCAAAAGCGCGCGCCGAGACACACCGCGAGCGCAAGCACCGCGGCGACGACGAGCAGGTCATATTTACTTGGAGAGAGCCGCGGGGAGTTTTTCATAGGTATATCCGCTTTCCGTGTTGGGTGTAAAGTCGTCGCCGAGACCGTTGGAATACAGCACGCGATTATCGTCGGTGACGAGAATATAGCCGAAGATCGTCCTGTCGGACGGGACGCTGCTGTCCAAAGCCGCGCTGAACGCCTTTGCGCACAGCTTTTCCGCCTTGTCCGCGCCCATGACGAACAGGGCGGTCGAGAGCGCGTCCGCGCTCGCGGCGTCGCCGCACACGACCGTCACGCTGACAAGTCCGCTCTCAGCAGGTTTTCCCGTTTCGGGGTCGATGATGTGGTGGTAGGTGACGCCGTTTTCGGTGAAGTTGCGCTCATAGATGCCGCTCGTCACCACGGCGCATTCGTGGGTCTTCGTGAGCGTACCGAGAAAGTCGGACGGCTTGTTCGGGTCCTTGACGGCGATGCGCCACGGGCTCCCGTCCTCCTTCATCCCCGCGAACACCACGTCGCCGCCGAGGTCGATCACGCCCGTGCAGCCGTGATTTTCAAAAATCTCCCTCACGCAGTCGCCCGCGTAGCCCTTGGCGATGCCGCCGAGGTCGATCTGCACGCCGGGCGTGAGCGTGACCGCGTCGCCGTCCACCGTATAGAACGGCTCCGCGCCGACGGTTTGCAGCAGTTCTGCAAGCTCCGTATCCGACGGGACGCGCGGATGCTCGCTGCCGAAGCCCCACGCCTCCAGCACGCCGGCGAGCGTGGGATCGAACGCGCCGTTTGTCTCCGCGCGCATCTTTTCCGCCTTCTCGAGCAGCGCTGAAAGCTCGGCGTTTTCCACCGTTTCACCGCGGTTGAGCGTGGAGACCGCGCTGTTTTCATCGTGGCGGTCAAGGAGCTTGTCGAGGTGATAGAGCAGCTCCTCCGCTTCATCGAGCGCGGCTTGAGCGTCGCTTCCGTAGGCGGTGAGGTTCATCACGGTGTCCATCGCGTAGACGGTTTTCGCGGTATTTTTTTGCGCTCCGCAGGCGGTGAGCGAAACGAGCATCGCCGCTGCGAGAAGAAAAGAAGCAAAGCGTTTCATGCCTGCCCTCCCATCGTTTTCGCCTGCTCGGCGAGGTCGCGCAGCGTCACGCTGCTGACAAAGTCGCTGACGGTGCGGTAATAGTCTTTCCAGAACGGCAGCGCGGCACACGCATCGCTTCGCGCGCAGTCCGCGTCACCTAAGCACGCGATGGGCGCAAGCGTCCCCTCCGCGGCGGTGAGAATGTCGCCGGCGGTATAGGTCTCCGGTGCGCGGGCCAGACGGTAGCCGCCGCTGCTGCCGCGCTGGGAGGCGAGAAAGCCCGCCTTGTGCAAAAGCGCGATGATCTGCTCCAAATATTTCAGCGAAATGTCCTGCCGCGCGGCAATGTCCTTGAGCGGAATGCTTTCGCCGCAGTCGTTCACCGCGAGGTCGATCATCACGCGCAGCGCATAGCGCCCGCGGCTTGAGATCATCATAAGGAATTCCCTCTTCTTTGGTAGGATATGAACATTGTACGGCACGCGCGCGTGTCTGTCAAACGAAAATGCGTAGGTTTTGCACAGGGTGTGGATTGAAATAGGGGAAAATGCGTAGTATAATAAGCAAAACAGAAACGGAGTGATCGAAAATGCGGCTGCAAAGCGCGATCTTTATGCTCGAGGACACGCTCCTGCGCGAGGATGGTTCGGCGCGCGAGGGACTTGACAAGGTGCTCTCGATTTTCAAGATGGAGAGCGTCTGGCTCTACGCCGTGACAGCGAACACGCACGCCGAGGGAGAAGCAGAGCTGAAGCGCGCGGGCTTGTCCGACTATTTCCGCGGCGTTTTGTCAGAGGATATCGCCCGCTGCCCCTACGACAGCGGCACGATGTTTGAGCGCGCGATGAAGAGGATGCTGTCCGACAAACAGGATACCGTCGTCTTTGCGGGGCATCTTGCCGCCATCGAAAATGCGAAGGAGGCGGGCTTCCGCACCGTCGCCGTCTCCGGTGCGGCGGACGCGGAGGAATGGAATAAGATGACCGCGCTCGCCACGGAGAGTTTGGAGCGTTACGAGGATTACCTCGCGGAATAAAGGAAAAGAAAAGGAGAAAAACGATGATCTACAACGATTTTCAGGACAAATCCCTTTCCCGTCTCGGCTTCGGCATGATGCGCCTGCCGCTCCTTGCCGACGGCAGCGTCGACGAGGCGCAGACCTTTGAGATGGTCGATTACGCGCTCGCGCACGGCGTCAATTACTTTGACACCGCCTATCCCTATCACGACGGGCTGTCCGAGATCGTGGCAGGCAGGGCGCTATCCCGCTATCCGCGTGAAAGCTACTATCTTGCCGACAAGTACCCCGGCCATCAGATCGCGGACACCTATGATCCCGCCGACATTTTTGAAGAGCAGCTTGAAAAGTGCGGCGTGGACTATTTTGACTTCTATCTGCTCCACAACGTCAACGAAAACAGCCTCGGCGTCTATATGGATCCCAAATGGGGCATTGTGGATTACTTTGTCGAGCAGCGCAGAAAGGGGCGCATCAAGCACCTCGGCTTTTCCTGCCACATCCAGCCGGAGAGCCTGAAGACTTTCCTTGACTATTGCGGCAGCGAGATGGAGTTCTGCCAGATGCAGACGAACTATCTCGACTGGACGCTGCAAAGCGCCAAGGAAAAGTATGAATTGCTCACCGCGGCGGGCATCCCCGTGTGGGTGATGGAGCCGGTGCGCGGCGGCAAGCTGGCAAATCTCCCCGCGGCGGCGGAGGCGAAGCTCAAAGCGCTGCGCCCGGACGAAAGCACGGCGGCGTGGGCGTTCCGCTTTTTGCAGGCGCTGCCGAATGTGAAGATGGTGCTCTCCGGTATGTCGAACATGGCGCAGATGGTCGACAACGTACATACCTATGAAGCGGAAAAACCGCTGAACGAGAAAGAATACGCCGCGCTCATGGACATTGCCGAGGAGCTGAAGGGCGCGGTGCCCTGCACGGCGTGCCGCTACTGCTGCGCCGGCTGCCCCGTGGGGCTGGACATCCCCACGCTCATCCAGTTCTACAACAACGCGCGGCTGGGGGCAAATCTTGGGCTTGCTGCGCAGATCAGCGGTTTTTCCCGTGATAAGCTCCCCGGTGCCTGCGTGGGCTGCGGTCAGTGCGCGCACGCCTGCCCGCAGAAGATCGACGTGCCGCAGGTCATGTCCGACTTTGCCGAGCTGATGAAGACCATGCCGGACTGGAAAGCGGTCTGTGCCGAGCGCGCGGAAGCGGCGGCACGCCTGAGAAAGAAATAAGGCGATAACCAAATAAAAAAGACGCCGCAAGGCGTCTTTTTTGTTTGGTGGAGACTATGCGACTCGAACGCATGACCTCGCGCGTGTGAAGCGCGCGCTCTAACCAGCTGAGCTAAGCCTCCCTATGCGGCAGGGCGCATGGTGCCATGCGCCCTGCGATGGTGACCCGTAGCAGATTCGAACTGCTGTTACAGCCGTGAAAGGGCCGTGTCTTAACCACTTGACCAACGGGCCATATGACACACGGGATGCCAAGGGCATCCCGTGCGATGGTAGCGGCACCTGGATTTGAACCGGGGACACTGCGGGTATGAACCGCATGCTCTAGCCAGCTGAGCTATGCCGCCAAATCTGTCTGCTCGACAGGACAACCGTTACTATAACAAAGGTGCGTGCGATTTGTCAAGGGATTTTTGAAAAAAGATTGAAAAACACAGGAAAAAGTGCGCGGGGAGAGCCTCCCCGCGCACGCTTAAAATGGGCAAGTGAGTTTCTGGCCAAAAAAATAAAGAGAAAGAGCCCTGTTTAGAGCTCTTCTCTCTCGGATTTTTAGAAAACTTCGACTTTCGCCACGCCATCGACAATTAAAACTTGACCGTTTTTAATCGAAATGACATCTTGCTCCGTGTCGCTAATATAAACGTAAGCACTCATAAACTGCTCGAGAGCATCGTTTTCCTCACCAACTGTATAACGATGTGTAGCGAAATATGTTTTATAAACCTCATTGCTTTCAAAGATTTTGAAGTCAGTTCCCCATTCGTCTTCGTTCGTTACACGATACGTTCCTTCGTTGAAGTTTTCCCCGATAAAATAGGTTCCGGTATAAAGAACACAGTCGTCAAAAGAGAAACGTTTTAAAGTGCAGCCATCACCTTCAAACTTTAAAACATTTCCTTCTTTAAGCTCTAAATACCCAATCTCTTCATCCTGAATGCTGGTATAAGAAAGTGCGTTTTGTTCGATCGCAACCACTTCTTCTCCAACAGTAAAAGCTCCTGAATTCTGATACGCCGTAAATTCATCGATAGAATCAAAAACGATATAGTCAATCCAATCGTCTTTATTATCGATTGATACCGTATATGCCCCGGGCGCAAAATCCGTTCCGCATTTATAAACGCCGGTCGAGATTTCAAACTCAGTCTGAAGCTCTGTTGGGACAGTCTCTTCTTTTTCAATCGGGGGTTCTTTTTCAGGAGAGGGAGTAGAGGTCTGAGTCTCTCCGCAAGCGACCAGAGAAAGCGTCATCATAACTGCTAAAATAGAAGCTAAAAACTTTTTCATATTTTTAAATTCCTTTCTTTTAATAAAATATAATTGTTGATACATATAAATTGTATAACATTTTGTTTTGCAAGTCAATATAACAAAATGTTTTCCATATACTTTCTGTGTAAGCCAAACGGAAAGCGGTGGGAAAATGTATCGTCGGATCAGAGACCTGCGCGAGGACAGCGATCTGCGGCAAAAGGACGTTGCCGATTATCTGCAATGCACGCAGGTCTGTTATAGTCATTACGAGATGGGCAAGCGCGATATTCCGACAGAGGTGTTAATCAAACTTGCTGCGTTTTACCATACGAGCACGGACTATCTGCTCGGGCTGACGGACGAAAGAAAACCTTATAAAAAGTAAGAGCGTCAACACTTTAGTGCTGACGCTCTTAAAAATTTTCGGCTTAGTACATACCGCCCATGTCACCCATGCCGCCGGCGGGCATAGCGGGAGCGGGAGGCTCGGGCTTGTCGGCAACGAGGGACTCGGTGGTGAGGATCATGGCGGAGACGGACGCGGCGTTCTCCAGCGCGGTGCGCGTGACCTTGGCGGGACCGACGATGCCGCTTGCGATCATGACGCAGTAGACTTCCTTATAAGCATCGAAGCCGTAGCCGACCTTCTTGCTGGCCTTGATCTTCTCGAGCACGACGCTGCCGTCGATGCCGGCGTTCGCGGCGATCTGACGCACCGGCTCCTGCAGCGCCCTGGCGATGATCTGCACGCCGGTCTTTTCGTCGCCCTCGACCTTGGCGATGAGCTTCTCGACTGCGGAGACGGCGTTGACATAGGCGGTGCCGCCGCCGGCGACGATGCCCTCCTCCACGGCCGCGCGGGTGGCGTTGAGCGCGTCCTCGATGCGCAGCTTCTTTTCCTTCATCTCGGTCTCGGTGGCAGCACCGACCTTGATGACGGCGACGCCGCCGGCGAGCTTGGCAAGGCGCTCCTGCAGCTTTTCCTTGTCGTAATCGCTGGTGGTCAGGCCAATCTGGTTGCGGATCTGGCCGACGCGGTCGGCGATGGCTTTCTTGTCGCCCGCGCCGTCAACAATGGTAGTGTTCTCCTTGGTGACCTTGATCTGACGGGCGCGGCCGAGCATGG
>JAZLIU010000130.1:0-2830 GCA_045617565.1 Oscillospiraceae bacterium | reverse complement strand
GTGAGGTGGTGCGCATGAGCAAGCGCACCGGCAAGATGATCTCGCTTTCCGACTTACTCGACGAGATCCCCGTCGATGCTTGCCGTTACTTCTTCAATGCCAAGCCCGAGACGCAGATGGAATTCGACCTCGGCCTCGCCGTGCGCGAGGACAGCGAAAACCCCGTCTACTATATCCAGTACGCCCACGCGCGCATTTGCAGCCTCTTAAAGACGCTCTCGGCCGAGGGCTGCACCACCGCGCCGGAGGCATCGAAGATCGACTTCACGCTCGCGCAGAGCGAGCAGGAGATCGCGCTCATCAAGGAGCTTGCCGCATTCAGCGAAGAGGTGCGCATGGCGGCGCGCGACTACGATCCCAGCTATATCAACCGCTACCTCGTCCGTCTCGCGGGCGCGTTCCACCGCTTCTACAACGCCTGCCGCATCAAGGGCGAGGCGGACGGCGTGATCGCCGCGCGCTTAAAGCTCGCCGAGGCGACGAAGCAGGTGCTTGCCAACGGCCTCGGCATCCTCGGTCTGACGGCACCGGAAAAGATGTAATAATACCCCACCGATACGGGAAGCGATGCTTCCCGTATCTTAATTCCCAAACTGGCACATAATTTTTAAAAGATGCCTGCACAGAAGCAACACGCAGCGTGAGGAGGAGCGGCATGAACATCAAAGTCAGCAAACAGAACAAAATACCGGTTTACCGCCAGATCACGGAGCAGATCAGGCAGCAGATCCTCAGCGGCGCGATCCCCGCGGGCAGCACGCTGCCGTCGGAGCGGGCGCTGGGGCAGCTTTTGGGATTGCACCGAAACACCGTGGTCCGTGCGTACAGCGAGCTCAAGAGCGAGGACTGGATCGCCTCGCGCCAGGGTGTGGGGTACGTCGTTGTACCGCACGAGGAGAGCGCGGTATCCGTGGCGGAGAGCAGACGCGGCAAGCGCGTCAACTGGGTCAGCGAGATCAAAGAAGAATATCTTGACCTCGAAAAGACCTTTGACGACCTGTTCCAGCGCTTTTCCAACGAAACGCGCTATTCCCTCGGCAGCGGCATCGCCTCGTGCGAGATCTTCGACCGCGAAAAGGTGGCGGACGACATCGCGCACCTGCTCGCCGAGGCGGGCAAGAGCCAGTATTTTTACAGTCCTTACAAGGGCGACCGCGCCCTGCGGCAGAAGATCGTGTCATTTCTCAGCGCCAAGGGCGTTCGGGCGTCGGCGGGTGAGATACAGATCCTGTCCGAGACCAATCAGGCGCTTGACTTTATCGCGACGCTGCTCGTGCGTAAGGGCGATACCGTGCTGATGGAGGAGCCCGTCTCACCGGACGCCTACCGCGCGATGGAGCTTGCCGGCGGGCGCGTGTGTACCGTTCCCGTCGATGAGGACGGAATGCGCTGCGATATTTTGGAGAGCCTCGTCGTGCGGGAAAAGCCGCGGCTGATCTTCGTCAACTCGAGCTTCCACGACCCCACGGGCAACATCCTCTCGCCGGAGCGCCGGCGCAGGATCGTGGAGATCTCCAACACCTACCGCATCCCCGTTATCGAAGAGGACGCGGCGTCCGAGCTTGTCTACGAGGGAGAGAAGCTGCCGCCGATCAAGAGCCTTGATACCACGGGCAACATCATCTATATCTATTCCTTTTCGCTGAGCTTCCTGCCGGGACTGACGCTTGCGTTTGTCGTGGCGGATAAAGAGCTCATTAACAGCTTAAGCTATCTTGTGTCCGTGCGCCTGATGTCCACGGACTGGCTGACGCAGGAGCTGCTGGGCCTGTATCTGGGTAACGGCGCCTATTACCGTTCTCTCGAGGCATTTCGCGCGAACTATCGGGAAAAGCAGCAGCTCGTGTGCGACAAGCTCGATGCGATGGACTCACTCGGCGTTTCCTACCGTCGTCCGCGCGGCGGCATCTATATCTGGTGCAAGCTGCCCGACGGCGTGGACAGCAAGAGCTTTGTCAGCCGCGCGTACAATATGGGCGTGTCGCTGCTGCCGGGGTATGTGTTCTATCCGCGCAAAAACGGCGGCAGAGACCGTGTGCGCATCAACTATTCCTATGAGCCGAAGGAGCGCCTTGCCGCCGGTATGGACGTGATGCGGAGAGCTTTGGAAGAAGAACTGCTGGCACAAAAAATTGGAAGATAACTGGCACTTACATTTTTTGCCTGAAAACATTACAATGCTTTTAGCGAATACATAGCAAAGCAATCATAATAGGAACTAAAATTTTGGATAAACTTAACAAAAAAGGAGATCATCACAATGGCAGTTAATCTGAAAGGCAGACATTTTCTCACGCTGATGGACTTCACCCCCGAGGAAATCCGCTATATGCTCGACCTTGCGCATGACCTCAAGGCCAAGAAGCGCGCCGGCATCCACAACGAAGTGCTCAAGGGCAAGAACGTCGTTCTCCTGTTCGAGAAGACCTCCACCCGTACTCGCTGTGCGTTCGAGACCGCCTGCCTCGATGAGGGCGCGCACGTCACCTTCCTCGATTCCAAGTCCTCCCAGATGGGCAAGAAGGAATCCCTTGAGGATACCGCGAAGGTCCTCGGCCGCTTCTATGACGGCATCGAGTACCGCGGCTACAAGCAGAGCGTCGTGGAAGACCTCGCCAAGTACGCCGGCGTTCCCGTTTGGAACGGCCTGACCGACGTCGATCACCCCACTCAGATCCTTGCCGACCTCCTCACCATCGAGGAGCACGTTGCCAAGCCCCTCAACAAGGTCAAGGTCGTTTTCTGCGGCGATATCCGCAACAACATGGCCTACGCCTGGATGTACGGCTGCGCCAAGATGGGTATGCACTTCGTCGCTTACGGCCCGAAG
>JAZLIU010000129.1:0-4955 GCA_045617565.1 Oscillospiraceae bacterium | reverse complement strand
TCATCCCGCAGGTCGGTGACCGGGCGTACGCTATCGGCACCCCCACCGAAACGGTGCGGATGCTGCGCGGCATGGGGCGGAGCGTTGCGCCGATGCGCCGCGTGTCCATCCTCGGCGGCGGGCGCACCTCTCTCTACCTCGCCTGGGCGCTTGAGAGCACCGGCGCGCACGTGACGATCGTGGAGCAGAACGAGGAGAAATGCCTCGCGCTTGCTGAAAAGCTCCCGAAAGCCTCCATCATCCACGGCGACGGCACGGATCGCGAGGTGCTCGAAAGCGAAGATATCTTCAACTGCGATGCGTTCGTCTCGCTCACGGGACGCGACGAGGAAAATCTGCTCATGGCGCTCACAGCGCAGCGCGCGGGCGTGAAAAAGGTGCTGCCCAAGATGTCGCACCCGAACTATATCGACATCGTCCGCCGCACCGGCATCGACGCCGTCATCTCCCCCAAGGACATCACCGCCAACTACATCTCCAGCTATGTCCGCTCGCTTGCCAACTCGCAGGGCAGCGCCGTGGAGGGGCTGCACCGCCTGCTTGACGGCGCGGTGGAGGCGGTCGAATTCACCGCGACGGCCGCCACGCACTTCCTCGATACGCCGCTGTGCGATCTGCACTTTAAGCAAGGTCTGCTCGTCGCCGCCGTCATCCACGACGGCAAGGTGCTCATCCCCCGCGGCAACTCCGTAATTCATGCGCTCGACCGCGTGATCGTCGTGGCAAAATCGCTCTTTTTGCAGGATCTCAACGAGATTTTGGAGAAATAGATGTTATGAACCGTAAGCTGATCGTTAAAATCATCGGCACGATCTTGTGCATCGAGGCGGCGTGTATGCTCTGTCCTCTGCTCGTGTCGATCCTCTTTCGCAGCGGAGACGTATACGCCTTTGTCGGCGCGATCGCCGCCTGCCTCGCCGTGGGACTTCCGCTTCGTTTTTTGCCGAAAGCGGACAGATCGCGGCTTCAGACGCGCGACGGCTTCGTTTGCGTCGCCCTGTGCTGGATCGTACTGTCGCTCTTCGGCGCGCTGCCGTACTTCTTTTCGGGCACGCCCTATGTGGACGCTCTGTTTGAGACCGCGTCGGGCCTCACGACCACGGGCGCGTCCATCTTCCCGTCCCCCGCGTCGCTGCCGCGCGGCATACAGTTCTGGCGCGCGCTGACACAGTGGATGGGCGGCATGGGCGTTCTTGTGATGGTCTTGGCGCTGTTCCCGTCCGTCGGGCAGGGCAGCATGAACTTAATGAAAGCGGAAAGCCCCGGCCCCATCAGCACGAAGCTGCGTCCCAAGACGAGCGAGACCGCGCGCATTCTTTATCGCATCTACCTCGCGCTCACGGCGGCAGAGACGCTGCTGCTGCGCGTCGCGGGACTTCCGTGGTTCGACAGTATCACCACGTCGCTGACGACCATCTCCACCGGCGGCTTCTCCGTGCGCAACGAGAGCATCGCCTACTATCGGTCCGAGGCGGTGGTGTGGATCGTCATTATCTTTATGTTCCTCTCCGCCGTCAATTTTGCGCTGCTGTTTCTCGCCGTGCGCGGGCAGTGGAAAGAGGCGCTCAAAAGCGAGGAGCTGCGCGTTTACGCCGGCATTTCGCTCGGTGTGACGGTGCTCATCACGCTCGACCTCGTGTTCCGCGTGGGACAAGCGGTCTATTTGTCCTTCTCCCAGGCGGCATTCCAGGTCGTCGCCCTGATGACGACCACGGGCTATGTCACCGCCGACTTTGACCTTTGGCCGCACACGAGCCGCGTGCTCTTGCTGCTCGTGATGCTCATCGGCGGCTGTGCCGGCTCCACGGGCGGCGGCGTGAAGATCTCGCGCGTGATCGTGCAGTTTAAGAGCCTCCGGCGCGAGCTGCGGCGCATCCTCCACTCCCGCGAGGTGCATCCCATCTGTCTGGAGGGGCAGCGCGTGGAGGAAACCACGGTGTCCGCCGTGTCGATGTTTTTCTTCGCCTACGTCTGCATTCTGCTGCTCTGCACACTTCTCGTCTCGCTCGACGGGATTTCATTTACCTCCGCGTTTTCCGCCGCGCTGACGGCGATCTCCAACGTCGGCCCCGGTCTCGCGGAGCTCGGCCCCACGCAGAATTTTGCGTTTTTGTCGGGTCTGAGCAAGGTGACGCTGAGTGTCACGATGCTGCTGGGGCGACTTGAGATCATGCCGCTTTTGGTGCTGCTGTTCCCGAGTGTCTGGCGCAGCAAATAACCAAATTCACACAAAAATCGTTTCGCAAACGCGGAACGATTTTTTTGTGCGCATATTTGTATCTTTGCCGCGCAAACTAAGCACGGCGAACCCAAAATCAACTTTTCAGGAGGACTTTCCCAATGACCGATTACACCAACGGCGGCTGCGCCTGCACCCCCAACACCTCCATCAAGTGCACCGTGACTTCCTGCACCCACCACTGCAAGGACGCGCAGTACTGCGGCCTCAACGCCATTCAGGTCGGCACGCACGAGACCGATCCCACCGTGGATCAGTGCACCGACTGCCAGAGCTTTGCCAGAAGCTAATCGAAATCCGGTTCCTCGGAACCGGATTTACTTAGGAGCTATGATGAACGACAAACACAAATACCGCATCGCGGGCGCGGTGGCGGGCATCGTCAACGGCATTTTCGGCGGCGGTGGTGGCATCCCGCTGCTCGTGCTGCTCACGCGCTGGGCAAAAGTCGACGAGAAGAAAGCCTTTGCCACCTGCGTCGCCGTCATTCTGCCGCTGTGCGCCGTCTCCGCCGCGATCTATCTGCTGCGCGGCGATTTTGACCTGATGCAGGCGCTTCCGTACCTGCTCGGCGGCACGGCGGGCGGGCTTCTCGGCGGAAAAATCTTCAAAAACGGGCCGAACGTGTGGCTGCGGCGGCTGTTCGCGCTGTTTCTGCTCTACGGCGCATGGAGGTATCTGACGACATGAAAGAATGGTTATTGCCCGCACTGTGTGGCTTCGGAACGGGCATTCTCTCGGCGTGGGGCATCGGCGGCGGGACGCTGCTGCTGCTGTGCATGACGCTCTTTCTCGGCGTGGAGCAGCAGACGGCGCAGGGCATTAACCTCCTCTACTTCCTGCCGTCTGCCGCCGCGGCGCTCTTTTTCCACCGCAAAAACGGCTACCTTGAAAAAGACGCCCTCAAAAACGCCATCCCGCTCGGCACGCTCTGCGCGCTCGCGGCGGCGTGGTGCGCCACCTCCGTCGACATCACGGTCTTTCGCAAGCCGTTCGGCTTGTTTCTGCTCTACGCAGGCATTTCAATGCTGATAAAAAAGGAGAAGAAACCCTGACGGATTTCTTCTCCTTTTTTTATTTCCCGTTCGTTTCCAAAACCACTTCCGCGGTGTATGGCTCGCCGTTTCGCACCAGCTCCAGGCGGAGCGTCTCCCCCGCGTCGTGGCGGCGGCGGATGCGGATGAGGTCGTTGGAGCTTGTCAACGCCTCGCCGACAGCGGCGATGACATAGACGCCTCTGCGGATGCCCGCCTTGTCACCCGGGCCGTTTTTCGTCACTTCTTTAATGAGCAGCGCCGCCGTGCCGTCCGGCAGCGTGACCGCGTCGGAATTCACCGTGATGCCGATGACCGCCTCGCCGCGGATCTCGCCGAACGCGATGAGGTCGTTGACCATGTAGGCGCTCGACGCGATGGGAATGGCGAAGCCGAGCCCCTCGACGTTGCTGGTGATCGTCGAGCCCATTTTCATCGTGTTGATGCCCACGACCTGCCCGTAGACGTTGATGAGCGGGCCGCCGGAGTTGCCGTTGTTGAGCGCGGCGTTGGTCTGGATGAGCGTCATCGTCACGCCGTCGACAAACACGTCGCGGTTGATGGCGGAGACAATGCCGTCGGTCAGCGTGCCGCGCAGCTCGACGCCGAGCGGGTTGCCGATGGCATAGACCGCGTCGCCGACGGTGAGCGCGTCGGAATCGCCGAATTCGGCGGCGGGCAGACCGGTCATATTCACTTTGATGACCGCGAGGTCTTTTTCCGCGTCGAAGCCGACGAGCTTCGCCTCATAGTACGCGCCCGTGCTGCACACGATGTAGCAGCCCCCCGCGCCCACGATGACGTGGGCATTGGTGAGGACGTAGCCGTTTTCCGTCATGATGACGCCCGTGCCGACCGATGCCGCGCCGTTTTTCATCGTGGCGATGACCGTCACGGTCGAGGGGTTGACCTTGGCGTAGATCTCCTGTGCGCTCAGCGCCTCACCATGCGTTTCCTGATAGCGCAGCTTCGTGCCGTCGCCGTTGGGATAGGTGGGAATTTTTGTCTCTGCGTGCGTCTGCGTCGGGATCATGCTCCAGCCGTACTCCTGTTCGGTATCATCATAGGGGAAGAGGTTGCCGGTAAAGTACAGCACCGCGAGCGCGGCGGAGGCAAGCAGGACGACGGCAAGGCAGATGAGGAAAATTTTCAGTCCGCGGCGGCGGTTTTTCGGCTTGACCGACACGCGGAACATCTTCCGCCTGCCCGGCAGCGGCGTGGGCTGGACGTAGCGCTCCTCAACAGGGCGCACCTCCTGCTCGTAACGCAGCACCACCTCGCGCGGGTCCCTCAGCAGTTCCGTATCCAGTTCGCTTCTTTCTTCGTCCATACTGCCCTCTCCGCGTTATTGCTGCAGCTGACCGCCGTTGAGCGTCAGCGTAAAGGTAAAGGTGGTCACGCCGTCCTCGCTCGTAACGGCGATATGCTCTCTGTGCTGCTCTAAGATCGTGCGCACGATGTAAAGCCCCAGTCCCACGCCGTCCTTGTCCTGGTTGCGGGATTTGTCGCTCTTGTGGAAACGCTCGAAGAGGAACGGGATCTCCTCGGCGGGGATGGTCTCGCCCTCGTTGCGAACGGAGACGAACGCCTTGCCGTTGGACACCGCAAGACCCAGATAGAGCGTCGAGCCCGGGCGGGCGAATTTCGCCGCATTCTCGAGCAGATTGTAGATGACCTGCGTG
>JAZLIU010000128.1:0-3096 GCA_045617565.1 Oscillospiraceae bacterium | reverse complement strand
GCCCCTTTCGGTTTGGTTTTTGTTGCAACTGAATTATACCGCATTGGGGCACCGCTTTCTATACAAATGAGTGATTTTCGGATTTAGCCATGGCCGGAAACCATTGATATTACTGCGCTTTTTGTGTTTTGCTCATGGCTGCCAAGGTTGAATGAAAGGAGGTGCTCAGCATGGCGGGACTCAAATACTGGGTGTGGCTGAATGAAGTGAAGAATTTAAGTAATCGCGCCAAGCTCCTGCTACTCGAGCACTTCGGCACGCCCGAGGAGGCGTACTACGCCGACGCGGACGAGTACCGCCTTATCGAGGGGCTGCCTCCGAAGCAGATCGAGCTGCTTGCGGACAAGTCACTCAGCAACGCGGATAAGATCCTCGGCGACTGCCAAAGACTGGGGCTGCGCATCCTCACGATGCAGGATGCGGACTACCCCGTGCGCCTGCGCAACATCTACGAGCCGCCGTGCCTGCTCTACGTCAAGGGGCAGCTTCCCGCGTTCGACGAGGAGGTCGCCATCGCGATGGTCGGCACGAGGCGCGCGACGCCCTACGGCATCGAGACGGCGGAAAAGCTCGCGTTCCAGATGGCGAAGCAGGGTGCGCTGATCGTCTCCGGTGCGGCATACGGCATTGACTCGAGTGCCCACCGCGGCGCGCTGCGCGCCGGCGCAAAGACCGTCGCCGTGCTCGGCAACGGACATGACATCGTGTATCCCGCGGGGAACGAATGGCTCTACCGCGATATTGCCGCTTCGGGTGCGCTGCTTTCCGAGTACCCGCCCGGAACGGCGGCGGAGGGCTGGCACTTCCCCGTGCGCAACCGCATCATCAGCGGTCTGTGCCTCGGCACGGTCATCGTGGAGGCACCCGAGGAGCGCACGGGCGCGCTCATCACCGCGAACACCGCGCTCGAGCAGGGACGCGACGTGTTCGCCGTGCCCGGCCCCATCGACGCGCCGATGAGCCGCGGCTGCAACCGCCTCATCGCGGACGGCGCGGCGGCACTCACCTGCGGCGCGTGGGATATCCTGCGGGAGTACGAAGCGCAATATCCGCATAAACTGCACGGTGAAACGGTCGAGCTGCCGCAGACACTCGGCTATCAGGCGCGAGCCGTCGAGCAGGCGAAGGCAGAAAAAGCGGAGGAGGAAGCGAAAAAGCTCCCCGTGCTCGACCTGAATGCTCCCGACCACGGTCTGAGCGACGATCAGATCGACGTATTGAAGACACTCAAGGACGGTGCGATGCAGGTCGATGACGTGATCGAGGAGACGCAGCTTCCCGCAAGGCGCGTTCTCTCGGCACTGACGGTGCTGGAGATCGACGGCTATGTGGAGCAGGGCAGCGGCAAGTATTTTGCATTAAGCGTTACATTAAAGGAATAATCGCGCACAAAGCGCATGGAGGAATAACGATATGGCAAAGAAGCATCTGGTGATCGTGGAGTCCCCGGCAAAGGCGAAAACCATTGAAAAGTATCTGGGCAAGGAGTACGTCGTCAAGGCCAGCATGGGCCATCTGCGCGACCTGCCCAAAAGCAAGATCGGCGTGGACATCGAAAACGATTTTGAGCCGATCTATCAGCCCATCAAGGAAAAGAGCGAGCTGATCGCGGAGCTCAAGAAGCTTTCAAAGGGCAGCGACATCGTCTATCTCGCAACCGACCCGGACCGCGAGGGCGAGGCGATCTCCTGGCACTTAAAGACGCTTTTGGAGCTGGACGATAAAAAGGCGAAGCGCGTGACCTTCAACGAGATCACGAAAAAGGTCGTGAGCGAGAGCATCGAAAAGCCGCGCAGCATCGACCAGAATCTGGTCGACGCGCAGCAGGCGCGCCGCATTCTCGACCGTATCGTGGGCTATCAGCTCTCGCCGCTTCTGTGGAAGAAGATCCGCAGGGGGCTCTCTGCCGGACGCGTGCAGTCCGTCGCCACGCGCATGGTCAACGACCGTGAACGGGAGATCAAGGCGTTTGCGCCGGAGGAATACTGGACGCTGGACGCAAAGCTTTATGATGCCGCGAGCCGCCGCGACTTTACCGCGCATTATTACGGCCAGAACGGCAAGAAGATCGAGCCCAAGTCCGAAGCCGAGGTTGCCGCGATCACGGCGGAGATCGAAAACGAAATCTTCACCGTCAAGAGCGTCAAGCGCAGCGACAAGCAGCGCTCTCCCTCGCCTCCGTTCACGACCTCCACGCTCCAGCAGGAGGCGTCCCGCAAGCTCAATATGACCCCGCGCCGCACCATGGCGATCGCCCAGCAGCTCTATGAGGGCGTGGACATCACCGGCGAGGGCACGGTGGGTCTCATTACCTATATGCGTACCGACTCGCTGCGTCTGAGCGAGGAGGCGCTTGCCGCCGCCAAGAAGTTCATTCTCGGGCGCTACGGCAAAGAGTACTATCCCGCCTCCACCCGCCGCTTTAAGGCGAAAGAGGGCGCACAGGACGCGCATGAAGCCATCCGCCCGTCCAACGTGGACTTGACGCCCGAGCAGGTCAAAAGCGACCTCACGGGCGAGCAGTATCGCCTCTACCGCCTGATCTGGAGCCGTTTCCTTGCCTGCCAGATGGCGAACGCCGTCTACGACAGCGTGAACGTCGAGATCGAGGCGAAGAAGCACGAATTCCACGCCAGCGCCGGCACGCTCAAATTCTCCGGCTATACTGCCGTATACGAAGAGTCCCGCGACGATGAAAAAGAGGAGAAGCTTGAAGCGCTCCCGCCGCTCGCGGAGGGTCAGAACGTAGCGCTCAAGGCGTTCGAGCCCGAGCAGCACTTTACCCAGCCGCCCGCCCGCTATACGGACGCGACGCTCATCCGTGCGCTCGAGCAGAACGGCATTGGCCGTCCGTCGACCTATGCGCCCACCGTTTCCACGATTCTCGACCGCGAGTATGTGGTCAAGGAGGGCAAGTACCTGCGTCCCACGCCGCTGGGCGAAGTGGTGACGGGACTGATGGAAGATAAATTCCCCGACATCGTTGATACCAAATTCACTGCCCGTATGGAAAAAACGCTTGACACCGTCGAAGAGGGCACGACGCCGTGGAAAACGGTGCTGCACGAATTCTACGCCGGGTTTGACGAGTCACTC
>JAZLIU010000127.1:0-3309 GCA_045617565.1 Oscillospiraceae bacterium | reverse complement strand
GATGCGCGTTGTTGTGGGACTGCGGAGGATCAGCGTGTCCGAAATAATGCCGGAGAGCAGGATCCGCGCCGTTTCGCTGTCCGGACGGATGCCGTTGCGAAGATAGAGCTGATAGATAATCGTGCACGTGCTGCCGAGCGGCTCGGCGTCAATGAACAGCGGCACGTCGGTCTTGAGCGCGTCGAGGCGGTGATGGTCGATGATCTCGCAGACGTTCGCCGTCTCGATGCCCTTGATGCTCTGCCCCAATTCGTTGTGATCCACCAGGATCACGTTGTATTTCGGCGGGTCGAGGAAGCAGCGGCGCGTTACGTAGCCCGCGTATTCCTCGCCGTCAAACACGGCAAGACCGCGAGTCGGGCTGTTTTGCAGCGTCCTCTTCGCGTCTTCAAAAAGGTCGTCCGTCTTGAGGGACGTCTCCCGCGGGTGCATGACCTCCCGAAGTGTGGGGATTTCGGTGATACCATCGCTGTGCAGGGCAGACATCGCCCAGAGCGCAATATCGTCCACGGTGATCAGACCGCAGAACTTTCCATTTTCGAAAATCGGCGTCGCAGACGGGTTGTCTTCATCATAGGACCGGGCAAACTCCAGCAGTGAGGACGACGCCTCGTTTTTCTTCTCCGTTTTGAGCATCACGTCCGACACCTTCGGGTATACGTTGCTCATATAGGGCGGCGGTACGATGCCCAACACGTCCAGCAGGTGCTTCGTGCTGTCACCCAGGTGGGAGCAGCGCACGGCAACATACTGGTTGCGCGGGTCGATCAGATTCTTCAGATTTGCATAGCCCAGGGCGCTGCAAATGCTGTCCATATCCGGATTGCGGTGTCCGCAGATGTAGATCGTCTTTTTCTTAATTCTCTCCATTGTACCCATCATGTCTGCTCCTCTGCTTTTTGTCCGTAGGATTATACCACAGTAAAATTCTTTTTTCCAGCGCAATTTACACAAAAAAGCGTCCCGTTTTTTTCAAGCGGAACGCTTTTCGGTCAATTCTTGTCTCTCACGCCGGTAAAGAAACTACCGCCGACAGCGATTGCAAAGCTTTCACTGCTCCCCCCCAGTTCACCCATGTCCATCGGTGGTTTTTCTTTCTGCGGGAACCGCTTTTCGCCGCCAAACGCGTCGCCGGGAATTCCATCCGGCGGTTCACGATGCTCACCGTCCGGCAATTCCGGTCTCGCAACATCCCATTCCGGCATTTTCCCGTCGGGAGGATTTGGGCGTTCGCTCTCCGGTGGTGTCTGCCCGTCACTGCCCTCGAAAGGTTCGTCCCTACCGCCGTGCGGCATTTCACCGCCCATAGCACCGCCGTGGACAAGCTGCACGTCGCCGCACCAAAGCGTATACTCCTCTTCCGCCAACTCAGGCGATGAGACGATCAGATTGACAAAGGCATTTTTCGGTGTCGCAGACAGCAGCACTGTGCCGTCCGCGTTTTTCAGCGTATACGTCTTGCCGCCGCTCTGCTTTTCCGCAAAACGGAACACCGCGTAATTCTGTGTGCCGCCCGCAATGGCGTCGAGCATATTCCCGCTGGCAATGATTGTGCCACCGTTTAAGAAAATACCGCAGTCGGAGTCGATGCCCGCGTCCTCGCTGTCGGCGCATGCGGACGCGATGACCGTACCGCCGTTGATAACAAGATAGCCGTTGGAGTCAATGCCGTCCCCCTCGCCGGTCTCGCCGCTGACGCGGATGTTGACCGTGCCGCCGTTGATCGTTGTGACGGAGACGCCGTCCTCATTGGTGTTGATGCCGTCGTTGCCGGAAATAATATTGATCTCGCCACCGTTGACGGTAAGGTGCAGCTCACTGTCCAGTCCCTCATTTTCGGCGTTGATATTGAGAATGCCGCTGCCGTCCGTCTCGCCTGAAACATTCATGCTCATTTTAGAGTAGACCGCACCGTCGTATTTGTGCAGCTTCTTGTTGCCAACGACCTCCGTGCCGTCAGCGCTGAGCGTATAGGATTTGTAGATACGCGCAACGTAGGCGCCGTTGATGGTGTTCGTGCTGCCGTCGGCGATCACGAGATTTGCGCCCGCCGCGCTTGTATCCACCATCTCGCTCGCGGTCTCCGTTTCCGTGCTGCCGCACTCAAAAACACGGTAAAAAATAATAGCCGGCGCAACAGTGCAGTTGATGTCTACGCCGTCAAGGATCAGCGTCACGACCGCAGAAGCATCCTCCTCCGCTCCCTCGCCGAGATCAACTGCGACCTGTCCCACGGACAGCTTGCCGCTGAGCCGGTAGGTGCCGCTCTGCGTGATGTGGATGACCGTATGTGCATCCGCCTCGGTCTGTGTGTGTTCATCGGTTTCCGTACCCTCTCCGTAGGTGAAGCCCTGACCGGCGAGATAAAACACAATGTCGCGAGCTGCGTAGACCGCGGCGCTTTCATCCTCGCTGATTGTTTCACCATCCACCGTAATACCATCGTCGGACAGCACGATTGCTGTGCCGACCTTTTCCGCTTTTTCTGTGCTCCGCCCGGTGCATCCGGTCAGTGAGAATGCCACCGTGAGCGCAAGCAGAAGTGATATGACCTTGTTCATTTCTTTCTCCTTTTGGTTTTTGCGTCGATGCTACCACAGTAAATGGCAAAAATGAACAAAGCGTCTGCTTTTTGTGAATTTTCGGTGAATTACAGTAAAGTGGGCTGAAGCTGTTTTCCCGCGAGTGCCGCTTCTGCGGTTGACATAATTTTATTAAAGTCCGCAATCAGCGAGGTTGGCTTCCCCGCGGCATTGTCCTGCCCGAAGGGGACAAAATAGTAGTTCTTGCGGTTGAGCAGCGCGGCAATATTCGGTGCGCTGGCACTCAGTCCGTCGTTCGTGGCGATAGCGAGAACCACCGGTTTGCCGTTGCGCAGGTGTCCCTTTGCCGCCATCGTCACGGGGCCGTCGGTGATGCCCAGCGCGAGCTTGGCAAGTGTATTGCCTGTACAGGGCGCGATGATCAAGACGTCCATCGCTCCCTGTGGGCCGAGCGGTTCCGCTTCCACGATGTCGCGCACGGCAGGGCGTCCCGCGAGGCTCTCCACCTGCTCTACAAACGTCGCGGCGTCGCCGAAGCGCGTATCATACTTCGCCGCATTCTCCGAGAGGATGGGAATGACCTCATGTTCCCGCGTGATCTGTTCGTAAATCTTGAGTAGCTCCGGATGGTTGCAAAATGAGCCGCAAAAGGCGAAGCCGAGTTTCATTCCTGTTCCTCCATAATTTTACATAAAGTTTCTTTCATTGCCCGTGCCGCCGCCTCCGGCGCGACCTTGCCGGGCAATCCCGCCGCCTTGATGTAATT
>JAZLIU010000126.1:0-4436 GCA_045617565.1 Oscillospiraceae bacterium | reverse complement strand
ACCTCACTGCCGGAAAAGACGCCGGCGTAGAGCAGCACGCCGCAGCTCTCCGCGACCGCGCAGCAATGGCGCGTCAGCGTGCTTCTGCACACCTCGGATTTGACGTCATAGGCAAAGGACAATGCGTTCACCTCCCCTCTTTTCCGGCTGACTTCCTATCTTGTCATATCTCTGTGATTTTCAAACGCGGGATAGCCGAGCTGATTGAAAAAGCTGTTGAGCCGTCGCGCAACGGATACGCTTCTGTGATGTCCGCCCGTGCAGCCCACGGCGATGACGAGCATCGTCTTGCCCTCCTCGCCATACAGCGGCAAAAGGTATGTGAGCAGCCCCTCGAGCTTTTCCATCAGCGTTTTCGTCTGCGGCGCGTCCATCACATAGTCATAGACCTCTTTGTCCATGCCGGTCTTGTTCTTAAGCTCCGGCACATAGAACGGATTGGGCAGGCATCGCACGTCGAACACGAGGTCGGCTTCGAGCGGGATGCCGTACTTATAGCCGAACGAGACAACGTTGATGTTGAGCTTGCCGCGCTTCGATTTGTCCCCGAACAGGCCGTACAGCTCGCTTCTGAGCTTGCCGACGGGCAAAAGCGTGGTGTCGAACACGAAGTCCGCGCGCTCCCGGATCGGGCGCAGCAGCTCCTCCTCGCGGCGCATCGCGTCCTCGAGCGTCTCCCCGTCGGTGAGCAGCGGATGGCGGCGGCGCGTTTCCTTGTAGCGCTTGATGATCGCCTCCGGCTCGGCGGTGATGAAGATCAGGCGGCAGATGTTCCCGTCGCGGCGCAGATCGTCGATCGCGGTGAGCAGCTTATCAAACCCGTCCGCGCCGGAGCGGATGTCGCTGACGAACGCGACGCGGTCATAGCGCCCGTCGCTCTGCGCGCAGAACTCGGCGAATTTGAGCATGATGTCGGCGGGCATATTGTCCACCGTATAATAGCCCATATCCTCCAGATACGTCGCGGCGCTTGATTTCCCCGCGCCGGACAGACCGGAAATGATCAGAATTTCCATCGTATTTCCCCCTCACCGCGCGCTGCAATGCGCGGCTTTTTTATCGGACGATCTTCACTTCGGGTTCGAGCGTCACGCCGTGCGCATCGTAAACCGTCTTTTGTACCTTTTCAATGAGCGCGAGAACATCCGCGCACGTCGCGTTCCCGGCGTTGATGACGAAGCCCGCGTGCTTCTGCGAGACCTCCGCCCCACCGACACGGCAGCCCTTGAGTCCGCAGCCTTCGATCAGCGGCCCTGCAAAGTACCCCGTCGGGCGCTTGAACGTGCTGCCCGCGCTGGGATACTCAAGCGGCTGGGACGCCTTGCGTTTATCCATCAGCTCGCGCATCTTCGCGCTGATCTCAGCCTCGTCGCCCTTTTGCAGGCGGAATGACGCCGAAAGCACGACGTATTCGGGATGGTCACTCAAAATACTGCGGCGGTACGAAAACTGCATTTCCTCCGCGCTGAGCGTCACGATGCCGCGTGCGCCGTCGAGCAGCGTCACGCTCGTGATGACATCCTTCATCTCACCGCCGTAGGCGCCCGCGTTCATCACGACAGCGCCGCCGAGTGTGCCGGGGATACCGTGCGCAAATTCCAGTCCCGCAAGCCCCTGCTCGCAGGCAAAGAGTGCCAGCCTTGCAAGGGATATCCCCGCCGTCGCGGTCAGCTCGGTCTCGCCGGTCATACCGACGGAGGCAAACTCCCCCGCCATATTGACGACCAGACGGTCAAGTCCCTCGTCGGGTGCAAGGAGATTGGTGCCGTTGCCGATGACGAGCGGGCGTGCGCCCGCTTCCTCGGCAAAGCTCATCAAAAGCACGACCTGCTCGGCATTTTGGGGGAATGCCATGCGCTTCGCCGGCCCGCCGACACGAAATGAAATATGCTTCGCCATCGGCTCGTCTTTGACATACACCAAATCCGGCAGATAGTCCGTTATCTTTTTGTCCAGCGTTTCAAACCACGCCATTACTTCGCTCCTTATTCCTTTTCCGAATGCGTATCGACATAATTGTCGATCTGGTTGGCAAATTCAAACGCCGCATTGTGACCGCGGCGCTTCTGGCGGTTGTTGATCGCCGCCAGCTCCACGATGCCCGCAAGCGCACGGCCAGCGCTGACGGGGATGACCGTATACGGCACGCGGACATCCATGATCGTCGTATAGTTATCGTCAAGGCCGAGGCGGTCATAGTACTTTTCGTCATCCCACTTTTCAAACTGGATCACCATCTCGATCGGCGCCTTATCCTGCACCGCGCCGAGACCGAAGAGCTTCTGCACGTCGATCACACCGACGCCGCGCACCTCGAGGTAGTTGCGGATCAGCGCCGGTGCCGTGCCGACAAGCGAGCCGCCGATGCGCTTGATCTCCACCGCATCGTCCGCGACAAGCCGATGGCCGCGCTTGATGAGCTCGATGGCGGTCTCGCTCTTGCCGATGCCGCTCTCGCCGAGGATCAGCACACCCTCGCCGTAGACATTCATCAGCACGCCGTGGCGCGTAATGACGGGCGCAAGCGCCTGGTTGAGGTAGTCGATGGTCATGGACGTGAACTCGACGGAGGTGAAGGGCGTGCGCAGGATCGTGCGGTCGTACTTTTCCGCCATCTCCATGCACTCGGGATACACGTCGAGCTTGCGCGAGATCACCAGCGCGGGGATCTCAAAGCGGAACAGGTTTTCAAAGCATTTGCGCCGCTCGTCGGGCGAGTAGCCGCGCAGGAACATCGTCTCCGATTTTCCCATGATCTGAAGCCTGCGGGGATCAAAATAGTCAAAAAAGCCGATAAACTGCAGGCTGGGACGGTTCACGTCCGTGATCGTGAGGATCTCCGTTTCGTAATTCCCGCCCTCGCGTATGACCTCCAGCTGGAACTTATCGACAATGTCCTTGAGTTTGACAGAACGGTTCGTATCCATACCGCACCTCGTATCTATAATATAGCAATGTTATTATACTGGATTTTCCTCCCTTTTACAAGCGCGTATCCTCGATTTTTTGCGTGCTTTTCCCCGTTTTGCCGCCAAAATAAAATTTTTGCGGTTTTTTGAAATTTTTACTTGCATTTTGTACACCCATCTGTTATAGTATCAACTGCTTGTGAATGAGCAAGTGTGATTTTAACTACAGCAAGGAGGTGCAACGGATGGCAAAGTGCGAGTTTTGCGACAAGGGCGTGACCTTCGGTATCAGAGTTTCCCACTCTCACCGTCGTTCCAATCGTCCCTGGAAGCCCAATGTCAAGCGCGTCAAGGCGATCGTCAACGGTACGCCCCGCCATGTCTATGTTTGTACCCGCTGTCTGCGTTCCGGTAAGGTTACCCGCGCGATCTGATAGCTGATAAAAACGAAAAAATTCCGACCATGACGTGGCCGGAATTTTTTTATGCTTTCCCTTCCGGAGAAAAAAGAAATTACTTGACAAGTGACCGCTCGTTCACTATAATATGCGAACGAACGGTCACATTTTTACTTGGAGGTTAGCATGATGGCAAAGGGGACAAAGGATAAGCTTCTGGAGGCGGCGCTGGAGCTGTTCTCGCAAAACGGCTACGCCGGCACGAACATCCGCGAGCTTTCCGCCTCATTAGGGCTGGGGAAATCGTCGCTCTACCGCCATTTTGAAAGCAAGGACGAGATTTGGAACGCGATGATCGATGAGATGGAGCGCTACTACGATGAGCATTTCGGCTCGGCGCAAAACCCGCCCGCGATCCCCGAGCGCACGGACGCACTCAGGGCGCTCACGCTGCGGATGCTTGATTTCACCATCCACGATGAAAAGGTCATCATGACGCGAAAGCTCCTGCTGACCGAACAGTTCCGCGACGAGCGCGTGCGCAGACTTGCCACCAAGCATTTCGGTGAGGGACTGGAAGCGCTCTTTACGAAAATCTTTGCCGGAATGATGGAAAACGGCTCGCTCCGGCACGGCGATCCCGCGATGCTCGCCTTCGCCTACACCGCCCCGATCTCGTCGCTGGTGCAGCTTTGCGACCGTGAGCCGGAGCGCCGCTGCGAGGCAATGGAAAAGATCGGAGCGTTCATCGGGCACTTTATTGAAGTATATGGAGGAAAACAATGAAAAGCTTTATGGATTTTATGTCTGCGGCGCTGCCGTGGATCTGTATGGGATTGCTGGTGGCAGTCTTTGCTGCTAAGAGTGGGCGGAAGAAAAGCGACAAAGACGAAACCGACTGCAAGCAGAAAGAAAATTACGGTCTTGAGGGCATGAGCTTCGGGATGTGCTTCGGCGTGGCGCTGGGGACGGCTCTCGGCAATAATACGGGCATCGGGATGTCCCTCGGGATGCTGCTCGGGCTTGCCGTCGGCTCATGCATCGAGAAGAAGGAAAATGAAAAATGATATTGGAAACCGAACGGCTGCTCCTGCGTCCGTGGATCGATGCGGACGCGGAGAGCCTTTAT
>JAZLIU010000125.1:0-9168 GCA_045617565.1 Oscillospiraceae bacterium | reverse complement strand
GGGAAGCTTCAGTTCTTCGACAAACTCATCGAACAGCGCCTTTGTGCGTGTGTAGGTGTGCGGCTGGAACGCGCAGACGATGCGCTGGTAGCCAAGCGTTTTCGCCATCGTCAAAAGCGCGTGCAGCTCACCGGGATGGTGGGCGTAATCGTCGTAAACCTCGGCGCCGCGGAAAGCGCCCTTGCGCTCGAAGCGGCGGCCCGCGCCGCGGAATGTCGCAAGTCCCAGGCCGACGGCGTTGCCATCGATGCCGAGCAGGTACGCTGCGCTCGCCGCCGCCAGCGCGTTCATCACGTTATGCGCGCCGCCGACTTGCAGGGAAACGTGTGCATAGTGCGAGCCGCGCACGACGATGTCAAAGCTCGGCAGACCGTTTTTCCACACGAGATTGTCCGCGTGGCAATGTGCGGCGGGGTCGCTCAGGCTGAACCAGAAGATCGGCTGCGATGCGCCGTCGAGCGTTTCGCGCACGCCGGCGTCGTCCTTGTTGGCGACGACATTGCCGCCGATGGGGACGAGCTCGGCAAAGCGGCGGAAGGAATGCTCAATGTCGGCAAGGTCCTTGAAGAAGTCGAGATGATCGGCCTCTACGTTCAGAATGACCGCGACGGTGGGGAAGAAGCTCAAAAACGAATTGCAGTATTCGCAGCTCTCGGCAATGATCGTGTCGCCGCCGCCCACGTGGTAGCCGCTGTGGAGAAGCTCCAGCGTGCCGCCGATCATCACGGTCGGGTCCTTCTGCGCCGCCATGAAGATATGCGTTTCCATCGAGGTCGTGGTGGTCTTGCCGTGCGTGCCGGCGATGCACAGGGCGTTTTTGTAGCCCTTCATGATCGCGCCCCACGCCTGCGCGCGCTCAAAAACGGGGATGCCGCGCGCGATCGCACCCGAAATTTCGGGGTTGTCGTCGTGGATGGCGGCGGTGCGGATGACGAAGTCGCTCTCGCCGAGATTGTCCGCGGCGTGACCGACGGAAACGTCGATGCCGAGCGAGCGCAGATGCCGCACGTTGGCGTTTTCGCTCATATCGGAGCCCTGCACGGCAAGCCCCATCGAGTGCAGCACCTCGGCGAGCGGGCACATTGACACGCCGCCGATGCCCGCGAGGTGAGCTCGTTTGCCGGGGACAAGATAGGTGGAAATATCCATATCAGAATTCCTTTCATCGCGCTATGGCGCAGGAAGATTTGCAAATTTTATACGCATATATTATAATCATATTATAGGCAAACAACAAGCATAATTCGTGCTTTTTTGAAAAATCCTTAAATTTGCAAAAAAGGGGGCGTGTGCCATGTGGGAAATTCCGGACTATGTGAAAAACGTGCAGAAAACGCTGCGCGGTGCAGGGCATACGCCGTACCTTGTCGGCGGATGCGTGCGTGACCTCCTGCGCGGTGAGACACCCTCCGACTACGATATGACCTCCGACGCGCTGCCTGAGGCGGTGCTCACACTGTTTGGCGGGAGTGCGCACCCGACAGGGATGCCCCACGGAACAGTCACGGTCGTGAGTGACGGGCACCCCATCGAGATCACGACCATGCGGCGCGACGGCGCGTACCGCGACAACCGCCACCCCGAAGCGGTGGCGTTTACAAAGGACATAGAGGAGGATCTTGCCCGCCGCGACTTCACTGTCAATGCGATCGCCTTGACAGAAGACGGCACGATCGTTGATCCCTTCGGCGGGCGGCAGGACATTGAAGGGCGGCTCCTGCGCTGCGTCGGCGACGCGCAAACGCGCTTTTCCGAGGATGCGCTGCGCATTCTGCGTCTTTTGCGCTTTGCCGCCGTGCTGGGGTTTGACGTTGATGCCGATACCGCCGCAGCTGCCCGCGCATGCCGCGATCGGCTCCACTCCGTCGCGCAGGAACGGGTGTACGCGGAACTGAATAAGCTGATTTGCGGCGATCATGCGGGGCAGGTGCTGCTTACTTATCCTGATATCCTCGCTTCGGTGCTGCCGGAGATCACGCCCTGCGTCGGCTTTGACCAGAAAAATCACCACCACAGCTTCGACGTATGGGAACATACCTGCCGCGCCGTCGATGCGGTGCCGCCGAGACCGGAACTGCGTTGGACGATGCTGTTTCACGACCTTGGCAAGCCAAACTGCTTTACAGTGGGCGAGGACGGCGAGGGGCATTACTACGGTCACACGGCGATCTCGGCGCAGCTTGCCGAGGGGATCATGGAGCGATTGCACTTTGAAAAGGCGCTGCGCGAGGGGGTGCGCGCGCAGCTTGCGTGTTTCGACGATCTGTTCCCGCCCGAACGCACGGCGATCCATCGGGAAATGGTGAAGCGCGGACGCGAGACCGTGCAAAATCTCCTTTTGACCAAGCGGGCGGACAACGCCGCAAAAGCCCCGGAGGGACTTGCGCGCGCGCAGGCGCCGTGGCTTGCGGCGCAGGCGGTGTACGATGAGCTTCTTGCCGAGGGCGTACCTTGCGTACCGCACGAGCTCGCCGTGTCCGGCGGGGATATGCTCTGCCTCGGCTTTTTGGGAAAAGCCGTCGGCGCGGTGCTCTCTAAGCTGCTCGATGAGGTCGCGGCGGGCAAGCTGACAAATACCTATGATGATCTGGTGCAACGCGCGCAGCGGCTGCAGCGTAGCGGATTTGGCAGGAAAGCGGAAGCATAGTTTTTTGGAGGAAGCATGGAAAATATATTGGACTATTTGGACTGGCGCGGCGATCTGACGCTTTCGGCGTCGCCTTTCAACGAGGTAGACGCGCTGCTGCTTGCGGAGCTGAGCTTTATCGAATTCGAGGGCATCGTCCCGCCGCCGGAGCTGGGACGCGGCTTGCGCCTGCGCGACGCGGCGAGCTCGTACTTTGCCCGCCGGAAAAACCGCAGAGCCGATATGGGTCTGCTCGTGCCGGGTGACATTCCCGCGATGCTCCGCGCGATGGCGGATAGCCGCCGCTTCGGGGACATGATGGTCAACGCCTTTGAAGAGCGTATTGACGAGTCGCTTGAACAGCAGTTTGCGGCGGTCACGCTCGACCTCGGCGACGGCACGGTGTACGTGTCGTTTCGCGGAACGGACGACACGCTGGTAGGCTGGAAGGAGAACCTCAACATGAGCTTTCTTGCCGAAGTCCCCGCGCAGGAGCGCGCGGTCAGGTACTTGGAGCGCATCGCACGGCAGTATCCGGACAGGAAGCTGCGCGTCGGCGGCCACTCCAAGGGCGGCAATCTGGCGATCTACAGCGCGGTCAAGTGCGCGCAGGCGGTACAGGATCGCATCGTCGGCGTCTACAACAACGACGGTCCCGGTTTTCTGAACGATCTGAGCGCGACGGCGGAGCATCGGCGCATTGCCGAGCGTATCCACACCGTCGTGCCGCAGTCGTCGGTCGTGGGAATGCTGCTCGAGCACGAAAAGAACGTGCAGGTGGTGCACTCCACCTACGAGGGCATCATGCAGCACGACGGCTTTTCCTGGGAGGTCAAAGGCACGCAGTTCGTACATCTTGACGACTTCTCCCGCGAGGGAAAACTGCTCGACGAGACCATCGACGCCTGGGCGGACGCGCTTTCGCCGCAGCAGCGCGAGGTCTTTGCCGACGCGCTCTATGAGGTGCTCACCGCTACGGGTGCACGCACGCTCAGCGAGCTGGGCGGCGAAAAGTTCAAAAGCGCGGTGAGCATCCTCAAGGGCTACAAAAGCCTTGACCGCGAGACGCGCGAGGCGCTCTCCGGCGCGCTGAAGCTGCTGCTGCGCATCGGCGCAAAGAGCGTGCTCGAGAGCGCGCAGGAGGAGCAGGAAAAGGAGATGGAACGCCTCCGCGCCACGCTGCGACAGCAGAAAAAGAAACTGCCGGAAAAGCAATAAAAACGAAAAAAGAGCTGTGTTGCGACACAGCTCTTTTTTTACCTCTCCTATTGAAAGTAACAGGAAAATTTGTTACAATATGCTATGTAAAAACAGGTAGTTATGCGAATCGCATTTTAGGAGTAAAACGATGAAACAATTTTTCAAAACAAACCGCATCCTTGTTCTGCTTGCCGCCCTGGGTCTGCTTGCCGCGCTGATTCCCGTTGCGGCGCGGGTGCGTGCGGAGGAGACAAACAAAAAGTACGACATCGTGCTCGATTACGCGAGCCTGCGTGCTATGACGCTCCAGTCGGAGCTGACGGAGGGCGAGTGGCTGGACGTGTTCGCGTCATTGGGCGTGGACAAGGTCGCGCTCGGAGAAGCGAGCGCACGCGACCTGCACAAAAGTGCTGCGATCCCGGTGTATGCCGCGAGCCTCAAGGAGATGAAAAACCGCCTGGGCTGGGACGCCGCCTATCCCGCTTCTGTCGTACGCTGGATCGAGGAGAGCGACGACCTTTCCGATGCGGTGATCTCCACCGAGACAAGAGAAGCGTTCGAGTGGGTGTGCAGCGCCCTCGATGAGCGCGGGGAAGATCTCGATTACCGCACGTTTACCGATGGAGACCGGGGCTTTATCTATCTCCCGCGGCAGAGCGACGGCACGAGGGGCGAAAAGCTCCTTGGTCTGTGCCTCGGCATCTGGCCGGAGACGGTGGAGATGGTGCGCTCCCACGGCATGAACATCGTGCCGCGCACCGTCACGGTGGACGGGCTCAACGGCGAGAAATTCGCCGGAGAATTTATCGAAGTGCTCAAGCAGCACGGTACGCCATACTACATCAATTCCGGTGATTCCTGGCTCGGCTACGATACCGACGAGGGCGAAGCGCTGCTCAAGGACTTTCTGACCGAAAGCGGCATCGGCGTTGGGCTGATGGAGGAGAACGACCAAAGTCAGAACCTCGTCTGGGATGGCGTGGAGGAGTTGCTCGAGGACACGGGCTACAATGCCGTGCGCGTGTTCAACGAGTGGGCATACATCCAGTTCCGCTACGCCTACTGCGGCTACGAAGGCCCTGAGGAGATCACGAACTCCTTCTTCCGTGCGATCGCGGAGCGCAACTGCAAGGTCATCTACTTCAAAATGATCCTCGAACCGGACAACGACGTGAGCGTTGACGCGAAAGAGGAGGAGTGGACGTATATCACCGATCCTGCCGACTATGAAAAGCTGCTTATCGACCTCGATACGCGCCTTGCCGCCCTCGGCTATACGCATGAGACCGTGCCTGCGATGGAGCTGGAAAATCCCTCCTTGCTTGTCCGCATACTGGAGGGGATCGGCGTGGCGGCGCTTTTGGTGATGCTTGCCGATTTATTCCTGTATCTTGACGATAAGTGGCGCTACGGCCTGCTTGCCGTCGGCGCGCTGGGAATGACCGCCCTTGCGTTTGTGACGCCCGGCGGCTATAAGCTGATCCTCTCCATGCTCGGCGGCATCGTGATGCCCTCGCTCGCGGGTGTGGGACTGTGCCGTGTGCTGGCGGAAAGGCGTAGAAGCGAACCGGAGATCAAGCTCGCAAAGCTCATCGTCTACGCCAAGATCGTGGGACTGCTTGCCGTCCTCGTTTCGCTCGGCAGCTCGATTTTGGCGACGAGCGCACTCTCGGAGCTCGCCTATCTCACGGAGATCGACCTCTACCGCGGCGTGAAGCTCATGCAGCTCATCCCCATCGGCTTCTTCGGCCTGGGGTACTTGCTGGTGTTTGCCTACGAGGAGACGGGCGCGAAGCGCGCGGTGCTTGGCAGCATCGGGCAGCGCGGCGAAAAGGGAAGAGTGCAGAAGCTGCGGCACTATCTCCTTGAGGTGCTCGACCGCCCGATGAAGCTCAGTTGGTTCGTTGCGGTCGTTGTCATCGCGCTTGCCTGCGTGTGCGGCCTCGGCGTGGGCGTGTACTATATCATCCGCATGGGCAACTACATGAACGCTTCGGCAACGGAGCTGCAGTTCCGCAATTTGCTGGAAAACCTGCTCATCGCGCGCCCTCGCACGAAGGAACTGCTCATCGGCTGGCCGTGTCTGCTGCTCTTTATCTGGTCACTGCGCCGGCATCTCAATTTCCTGCCTCTGGTGTTCGGCCTCGGCATGAGCATCGGACTTGTGAGCATCGTTAATACCTTTCTGCACATCCGCACGCCGTTTTTGCTCAGCCTTCTTCGCACCGGCTGGGGCATTCTGTTCGGCTTTATTTTCGGCGTGATCGCGGTGCTCGTCGCGGAGCTTTTGTACCGCTTCATCAAGAAACTTCTGATCGGGAGCAGCCATGTATAACATCTTGATTTCCGGCTATTACGGCTTTGACAACATCGGCGACGAGTCGATCCTGCGCACGCTCATCACGAGCCTGCGCGAGAAGATCCCCGACTGCGCCTTGACGGTTCTGTCGCACGATCCGGTGTCCACGCGCGAAAAGTACGGCGTGGAGGCGGTGGATCGCATGGCGCCGCTTGCCATCGTGCGCGCGGTGCGGCGCTGTGATATGCTCATCTCCGGCGGGGGGAGCCTTTTGCAGGATGTGACGAGCAACCGCAGCGTCCGCTACTACCTCGCCATCATCCGCCTTGCCAAGTTCTTCGGTAAAAGGGTGTTCATCTACTCGCAGGGCATCGGCCCCATCGACCGTGCGGGAAACCGCCGCGCCACGGAAAAGGCGCTTCGAAATGCCGACGGCATCGTCGTGCGCGACGAGAAGAGCGCGGCGCTTTTGGAGGAGATCGGCATTCCGCGCGAAAAGGTCGTCATCACCGCCGACCCCGTCATCCGCATGAAAAAGCCGGATGGGAACGTCGGCGCGGAGATCCTTGCGCGCGCGGGCGTGGACGGCGGCAAGCTGACCGTCGGCTGGGCGATCCGCGAGCGCCATTTAGACAGCGCGTTCGTCCGCGAGGTGTCGGAGAGCATCCGCTATCTCAAAGAGAATTACGGCGCGGAATCCGTGCTGATCCCGTTCCACTACGAGGAGGACCGCGCGGTCTGTACCGAGCTTGCACAGCGCACGGGCGCAAAATGCCTGACGGAGAAGTACCTTTCCGAGGATATGCTCTCCATCATCGGCAACATGGACGTGCTTGTCGGCGTGCGCCTCCATTCGCTCATCTACGCCGCCATCATGGGCGTGCCGCTCATCGGCGTTTCCTACGATCCCAAGTGCACGGCGTTTTTGAACTCCGTGGGACTGGACAAGCTCTGCACGCGCGAGGCGTTTACGGCGGAAGCGTTCGAGGCGGAATTTGCCCGCGTGCGCCAAAACGGCGCGCAGCAGACCGCAATGGTCGCGGAAAAGATGGAGGAGCTTCGCAAAAAGCTCGACACCAACGAGGAAATGATCGGTGCGATCCTGGAGGAAAAGCGGGAGCCGGCGGAGGGGAAAAAGACCGAAAAATCGTCGGCAAAGACCGCCGGCGCCATCGGCCTCGTCTTTATTCTCACGCTCGTTGCCAAGCTCCTGGGCGTTGTGCGCGAGATGCTGCAGGCGAACTACTTCGGCACCGGCATCGACGCCGACCTCTACACCGCGTCCTATAACTCCACGCTCTACCTCTTTACGACCGTGTGCTACGCCCTGTGTATTGCGGCGGTGCCGATTTTGACGCAGGAATTCGCGGCAAAGCGCGAGCGCGGCATCAAAGCGGCGAACAACCTCGTGACGATCACGCTGCTGGGTTCTCTCGGCGTACTGGCGCTGTGGCAGCTTGCTGCGTCCACGCCGCTTGTGGGAATGCTGTGGGACGTGGAAGTAAGCGAGCTTCCGCGCCTCGTCGGGTATATCCGCATCATGGCGCTGGGACTTCCCATCGTCGCGCTGGCGTATTTGATGGTGGCGCTGTTCCAGGCGACCGACCACTATGAGCTGCAGGGCAGCATGAGCATCCCGTACAACGTCTTTCTCGCGGCGTTTTTGTTCCTCTTCGGTGCGAAGCTCGGTATCGGCGGCATCGTGGTCGCCAGCACGTTTGCGTGGCTTTTGCAGCTCGGTATGAGCGTGCCGTATATGAAGAAGGAGCGCTATCTTTATCGCCCGACGCTCGACCTCAAGGCGGACTATATCGGAAGATACTTTAAGACCGCCGCCGTCAGCGTGCTCACGACCTCGGTGTTCCTCTTCTGCTACCTCATCGACACGTCCCGTGCCTCCGCGTTTATTGACGGCGCGGTCAGCGCGTTCTACTACGCCGACAAGCTCTTCACCCCGCTCACGACCACCGTACTTTACAGCATCAGCGCCGTCATGTTCCCGCGTTTCAACCGCGAGTTTACCAAGGACGACACGAACGGCTACCTCGGCTACATCTGGAGCGTGACGGAAAATACGCTGCTGTTCATTTTCCCCGTCTGCGCGATGATGAGCGCGTTCGGCACCGACATCATCCGCGTCATCTTTGAAAACGGCAGCTTCACGGCGGAGTCCACCGTGATCACGGGCAATATCTTCGGCAAATATGCCCTCGGCATGAGCGCGTTCGCCGTGCTCGACCTGCTCAATAAGGCGTACTACGCGATGAAAAAGACGCTGATGCCGCTTATCATCAACCTCGGCATTTTGGCGCTCAACCTCTTGTTCAACGGCTTCTTCACGAATGGTCCCGGCGTGGCGCTTGCCACCTCGGCGGCGCTGACTGTCGGTGCGCTTACGATGACCGCGCAGTTGTTCCACGGCAGGAAGATCGTGCGCATCGTGCCGCTTTTCAAGGGACTTGCCGCCACGGCGGCAATGTGCGCCGTGCTTTACGGCGGTCACGCGCTGATCGTGAACGGACTGGAGAGCAAGATCATGCTCGTCATCAAGTGCGGTATGCTTGGCGTCATCGGCTGCATCGTGTATGTGCTCGTGAGCCTTGTTTTGCGGCAGGCGATCATTTCAGAGTTTTTACACAAGCTGAAAAAGTAAAAGAAATCGCTCATCGTTCGGTGAGCGATTTCTTTACATCTGTTTCTTCTTGAACGTCAGATAGCCCTCGAGCATCAGGCTCGCGGCGACGGCGTCCACTGTTTTTTTGCGCTGTTTCGCGTTTTTGCCGTTGCTCATAAGGATATTGTGGGCGTCCACCGTCGTGCGGCGCTCGTCCCAGAGCGTGACGGGGAGGTTTGTCGCCTTCTTGAGCTGCTCGGCGAAGTCCTCTGCCTTTTCCGCGCGGGGGCCTCTTGTGCCATCCATATTGAGGGGATGACCGAGAACCAGCTCCGTCCCCTCATGCTCGGCGATGAACTTTTTCACCTGCTCGATGACGGCTTCGCTGCGGTAGGCGTTGATGACCGTGGAAAAGCCCGTGAGCATCAG
>JAZLIU010000124.1:0-2161 GCA_045617565.1 Oscillospiraceae bacterium | reverse complement strand
CGTGATGAGGTTGCGGTTGGGATGTGTGCGCGCCTCCTCCGCCGTGATGTCACTCGCCTCTACGAGGCTTTCCACCACCGAGTGGTCGTGCGTCACGCGACTGAGCTTCCCGTCGCGCACGAGGTAAGCACGGCTGTCGCCGATGTTGCTGACGAGTGCGTTCTCTCCGTCCGTGATGACGGATACGAGCGTCGTACCCATGCCTTTGCAGTCCGGGTTTTCCAACGCGTACTGATGCACAGCGGTGTTCGCCTGCGCCACGCAGAAGGACGAAAGCTCGCGCAGCTGCTCGATCGTCATGTCGGGGCGCAGCAGTGCTTTGAGCTGAGAAAGATAGGTCTCCACCGCAATCGAACTCGCAATTTTGCCGCCCTTTTCACCGCCCATGCCGTCGCACACGATGGCGATGTGTCTGCCGCAAGCCTCTGCGGTGGCAAAGGTGTCCTGATTTTCCTTTCGGTGCAGACCAACGTCTGTCACGCCGATTACCCGCATACGCTTTTCGCCCCCTTTGCTTCCATTTCCTTGCGCCGCAGCTGGCCGCACGACGCGTCGATATCGCCGCCGAGACTGCGCCGCACCGTCGCTGTGATACCGTGGCTCTCCAGCCGCTTCTGAAACGCGGCGATGCGCCGGCTGGGCTTGAACTCACTTTCCACCACGTCATTGAGCGGAATGAGGTTCACATGGCCCGGCATACCCTTGATTTTGCTGGCAAGGAGATCCGCTTGCCAGTCGTTGTCATTCACGCCGTCGATCATGGCGTACTCAAACGAAATGCGCCGTCCGGTCTTTTGGAAGTACCGATGGCACGCCCCAAACAGCTCCTCCACGTCATACGCACGGTTGACGGGCATGATGCGGCTGCGCGTCTCGCTGTCCGGCGCGTGGAGCGACACGGAGAGCGTGAGCTGCAGGTCCTGCTCGGCGAGTGCGTCGATCCCCGGCACGACGCCGCAGGTGGAGAGCGAAATGTGGCGCATCCCGATGTTGAGCCCGTCAGGATGATTGACAAGCTCCAAAAAACGCAGCACCGTCTGAAAGTTATCCATCGGCTCGCCGATGCCCATAAGAACGATGTTGGAAATCTCCATGCCGGAGTCAAGCTGTGTAAAGAGCACCTGATCGAGCATTTCCGACGGTTTGAGGTCGCGCACCTTGCCCGCGACTGTGCTGGCGCAGAATTTGCAACCCATGCGGCAGCCGACCTGGGAGGAGATGCACACGGTGTTTCCGTGGTGATAAGACATGAGCACCGTTTCGATGCAGTTGCCGTCCGAAAGCTCCCAAAGGTACTTGACCGTGCCGTCGAGTTTCGATACCTGCTTGCGCGCAACGTTCGGCACCGTGATATAGAATTCCGCCGCGAGCTTTTCGCGCAGCGACTTCGAGAGATTGCTCATCTCCTCGAACGACCTCGCGCCCTTATGGAGCCAGGAGAATATCTGCTTTCCGCGGAACGCGCTCTCGCCCATCGCTTTGAGCGTGTCCGTGATCTCCTCCTGTGTCATGGATTTGATGTCAGTCATGGTTTCCCTTTCTCATGCGGCAGATGTAAAAGCCGTCCGTCCCGTGTCGCTGCGGCCAAAGCGTGATATGCCCTGCGACATCGTCAAACGTCGGAACGGAGAATGGTTCGTAAGTAAAATCATCGTGCAACGCCAGAAATGCATCCGTCACCCGCTCGTTTTCCTCCGGCAGGATCGTGCAGGTCGAATAGACCAGCACGCCGCCGCTTCTCACATAGCGGGCGCTGTTCGCAAGGATCGCGGACTGGATCGCGGGCAGTTCCGCAAGGGCCTCCGCCGCTTTCTCGCGCACGTCCGGCTTCTTGCGGATGATGCCGAGTCCCGAGCACGGCACGTCGCACACGACCACGTCGAACGCTTCGCGCCACTCCTCGCGGAATACGCGTCCGTCCGCTGCCGCCGTCTCGATGCAGGTGATGCCGAGACGTTCTGCACCCTCGCGGATACGCTTGAGTTTATTTTCGTGCAGGTCGCAGGACAGGATGCTGCCCTCGTTCCCCATCGCGAACGCTGCGGCGAACGATTTCCCGCCCGGGGCGGCGCACACGTCAAGCACTCTGTGGCCACGGCGAAAACCGGCAGCGTAGGTCACAAGCCGCGCCGCCGCGTCCTGCACGGTGAATTTGCCGTTA
>JAZLIU010000123.1:0-16723 GCA_045617565.1 Oscillospiraceae bacterium | reverse complement strand
TCCCCGTCCACCCCGTTTTGTTGTACATTTTGATGCACAGGCGCGATTATTTTCTTTTCTCCCACCCGCTGTCGTTCAAATTTGCCAAATCTCTTTCTTCATCTTGCAAATTTTCGACAAATTCATAGAAAATTCACATTTCGCGCTTTAATGTATTGAATTTTCAAAACTCCTGTGTTAAAATTTCTGCTAAGTTCTCATATTGTTTTATAGACTGGGAACAAATTTTTAACGGATGCGGGGCAGCTTGCCCCGCCAACAAGGAGTGAACACAGTGGAAAACAAGATGGAAAAACGCTACGGTCTGCCCACCGCCATTTCCATGGTCATCGGTATCGTCATCGGTTCCGGCGTCTTTATTAAGGGCGGCAAGGTTCTGAACCTGACCGGCGGCAACATGTGGCAGGGCATCGCCGTCATCGGCATCGTCGGCCTCATCAGCATCATCTGCTCTCTGGTCTTTGCGACGCTCGGCTCCCGCTATGAAAAGGTCAACGGCGTTGTGGACTATGCGGAAATGGCGCTCGGTCCCAAGTACGCCTATTATGTCGGCTGGTTTATGAACTTTATCTACATCCCGGCTCTGGTCGCCATGCTGGCGTTCTTCTCCGCCATGATGTTCCTCCAGCTCTTCGGCATCAAGGCGGTTGACTTCTCCACCGGTCAGATCAACCCCACCGCCATCGGTGTCGGCGCGGCGTTCATGATGCTTGACTACGGCATCAACGCCCTCTCCCCCAAGATCGCCGGTAAGATGCAGGTCGGTATGACCGTCATCAAGCTCATCCCCCTGATCCTCATGGGCGTTGTCGGCACGATCGCCGGTCTGATGAACGGCACCACGCAGCAGGTCCTCAACTATGTCAACACCGCTGAATACGTCGCAGTGGACGGTGCGGGCTTCTTCAAGGCCATCGTCGGCTTTGCCTTTGCTTACGAAGGCTGGATCCTCGCCACCTCCATCAACGCTGAGCTCAAGGACGCTAAGAAGAATCTGCCCCGCGCGCTCATCATCGGCTCTCTCGTCACCATCGCGATCTACGCGCTCTACATTTTCGCCATGAGCTCCGTCGGTGATGTCGCTACCATCACCGGCACCTGGCCGTTCGGCGAGTCTCTGCCCCGCATCGCTTTCTCCAGCATCTTCGGCAACGTCATCGGCACCGTCGTTTACGTGTTCATCACGATCTCCTGCATCGGCACGATGAATGGTCTTGTGATGTCCTCCTGCCGCGGCCTGTACGCGCTTTCCGCCCGCGGCCTCGGCCCCAAGCCCGAATTCTTCGGTGACATTGATGCGCAGAACAACTTCTCCGTCAAGTCCGCGATCGTCGGCATGATGACCGGCGGCTTCTGGTACGGCTGGACGGTCATGATGTGGATGGGCGGTCCCGGTATGTTCGCCGCAGTTCACAATTTCGAGTGGCTCGCCTGGGAGCCGGACGAGATCGGCATCATCTGCCTGTACATCATGTACATTCCCATGATGATCGGCCTGATGGTCAAGGCAAAGGATCTCGGCTTCGTCAAGCGCTTCGTGCTGCCCGCTCTGGGTCTTGCCTGCTGCCTCTTCTTCGCCTACGCCATTTGGATGGGCTACGGCTTCAAGCAGTGCGTCGGCTTCCTGATCTTCTTCGCCATCGTGGAAGCGATCGGTGGCTTGTTCTACAAGGCTCGGAAGTAATCTCTTCCGATAAAGTCAGCAGAACCGACAAATCAACAAAAAAAGAGTTCCGGCTCCCGCCGGAACTCTTTTTCGTTTGAGACTGCCAAATACCTGTTTATGTTCGATTTTCGGAAAGGAAGTTTGTGCGAAAGAAACCCATCAGGGGTGTCTTTCGCCTTTTTTGATCATAAGTTTTGCAACTTTTAAAGTTGCAAAACTTGCTTTTTCCGGAGAAAAGACTTTTTCTCCGGAAAAAGAAAAAGGACGCCTTGCGGCGTCCCTTTTCTTTATAAGATGGAAGATTGGATGAAAAGATGCTATTGTCTCTTGCAAGTATTAAGATAACCGCCGCTTGTTAAGAAACTTCGCGTCCAATTGTTACAAAAGTATTAAATGCAATGTAATATTATGTAAATCAGCGCAATTTCCGGAAAAACTTCTCCAGCTCCTCCCGACACTCCCGCTTAAGCACACCCCCGACAAGCGCCGGCGTATGAGGAAACCGCTCCATAAACAAGTTCAGCACACCTCCGCACGCCCCCATCGCATCGTCCCGCGCACCGTAATAGACCTGCGGAATGCGCGCGTTCAAAATCGCACCCGCACACATTGGACACGGCTCAAGCGTCACATATAGCGCACAGTCGTCCAGCCGCCAGGTGCCGAGCCGCTCGTTCGCTTCGGCGATCGCCTCCATCTCGGCGTGGGACACAGTCGATTGTTTTTCCTCCCGCCGGTTGCGTCCGCGTCCGACGATCTCGCCGCCGCGCACGATCACGCAGCCGACGGGTACCTCACCGTGCACCGCAGCCTCGCGTGCCAGCGCGAGCGCCTCATTCATATAATCCTCGTGCTCCATGGTTTTCTCCCTGTTGTTTGAAAATTGGAATATTTGTCCATACTCTCCGTAAACTGTACTGACCACATCAGGAGGGGAAAGGTTGAAACAAGTTTCAACCTTCTCCTTAAAAAATGCCGTTTTTCTCGCCGCTTCCGCGGCAACCGAAAAACATGGCGTGAATGACCATTCCTTTTCAATGGTCGTTTGTGCTTTGCAGTACGCTGGAAAGGAATGGTCATAATCATGCGAAAATCTAATCTGCTCCGCCGCGACATCGCGCGCGACAGTTCCCTTCAGGAACTGTTCACCGAGCTTTCCGACACCCGCTTTGCGCTCTCTCAGGCATTTGCGCGCTTCAACAACACCACAGAATCCGAGCTCCTGGATGCCTGTATCTATGAGATCAGTGCAACACAAGCGCGCTATAACTACCTGCTGCGCATCATCAAAGAGCGCGGCGGAGAATCCGCCTGCGGGTTCTGTACGGAAGGAGCTTCTTCATGGGGTTAGAAGTCAAAATCGCCATCGCTTTCCTGTGCGTATTTCTCATTCTCGGCGTCGTGCGGTTGTTCGCTGCGCCGCTCAAATTCGCGCTCAAGCTCATCCTCAATACGCTTTTGGGGGTTCTGGCGCTGTTCCTGCTCGGCCTCACCGCGCCGCTGACCGGCTTTGCGCTGGGACTGAATCTCTTCAACGCGCTCGTCATCGGCATTTTGGGCGTCCCCGGGCTCGTGCTGCTGATACTTTTGCAGGCGGTATTCGTCTGAAATTACATACACAGATCGTATTATTTCGACACAATAGTACGGTTTGTAATCACTTTTCGGGCATTTTCCAACCCTCGAGCGGATATCTCTGCATCCCGCCGAAGATCTTCTGCTTCAGGTCGGGATACTTTTTCTCCAGCTCCGCAATCAGCTCCTTGACCTCCTGGCGGCGGCTCGCGCCGTCGGCGGGACAGTTATTTGTCACAACAGGGAGCGCAAGGCGGTTCGCCGCCGCGCGCACCTGTTTTTCTTTTGCGTACAGCAGCGGCCGGATCTGCGTCACGTCCATACGGCTTAAATATGTCACCGGCTGAAAGCAGCCGATACGCCCCTCGAAAAAGAGGTTCATCAGATACGTCTCCACCGCATCGTCAAAATGGTGTCCGAGCGCCAGCTTTTTGATGCCGCGCTCCGTGATGGCGGTGTTGAGCGCGCCGCGGCGGAGCTTCGCGCACAGCGAGCAGGGATTGCTCTCCTGCCGCGCCTCGAACACCACCTCGTAAATCGGCACCTCCACGCGGGTATACTCCACGCCCAGCGTGCGGCAGTACGCCTCGACCGGCGCAAAATCCATCCCCGGCACACCGCCGTCGACCGTCAGCGCGGTCAGTTCGAAGTGCTTGGGATAGAAGCTCCTCAGCCGCGCAAGCGCCGTGAGCAGCACGAGGGAGTCCTTTCCGCCGGAGATGCCGACGGCGATGCTCTCCCCCTCTTTGATCATGTCATAGTCCTCGATGCAGCGGCGGACAAGCCCCAGAATTTCCTGCATAGAAACACCTTTCTGAAGAAATTTTTCATTTGCGTTTTGTGAAAACGAGAGAAAAGCGGAGAAAACAGAAGATTTTACGAGTTATCTATCTGCTAAATCAAATTGCTGTTGACAATTTTCAAGTGCTGTGCTATAAATATCCTCGTTCCGATTTTAGCAAGGGACCAGAGAAATGTAAAGCACAAGCTTTCATTCATAGATTAAATGGAGGAAAACACACCATGTCCACTTTTATGGCGAACAAGGGCAACATCGAGCGTAAGTGGTACGTCATCGATGCCGCCGGCAGGCCCATGGGCAAGACCGCTGTTGCTGCAGCCGATCTGCTCCGCGGCAAGCTCAAGGTTACCTACACCCCGCACGCTGATTGCGGCGACAACGTCATCATCATCAACGCTTCCAAGGCCGTTCTCACCGGCAACAAGATGGAGCAGAAGTACTACCGCACCCACTCCGGTTGGGTCGGCGGTCTCAAGGAGACCAAGTACCGCATCCTCATGGAGCAGAAGCCCGAGCTCGCCATGCGCGTTGCTGTCCGCGGCATGATGCCCCGCAACACCGTGACCAAGGACTCCCTCAAGCGTCTGCATATCTACGCCGGCGAAGCGCACGAGCAGGCCGCTCAGAAGCCCGAAGTTTACGAAGTCAAGTAAGGAGGATATGAAGAATGTATCAGTCTAAGAAGCCTTATCTCTACGGCACCGGCCGCAGAAAGTCCTCCGTCGCCCGCGTGCACCTGTTCCAGGGCGGCTCCGGCTCCATCACCATCAACGGCCGCGACATCGACGAGTACTTCGGTCTCGAGACCCTCAAGATGGTCGTCCGTCAGCCCCTGGTCGCCGTTGAAGAACTCGGCAAGGTTGACATCGTTGCCACCGTCGAAGGCGGCGGCGTCTCCGGCCAGGCCGGCGCTCTGCGTCACGGCATCGCCCCCGCCCTGTTGCTCGTCAACCCCGAGTATCGCACCGTCCTCAAGAAGGCCGGTTTCCTCACCCGCGATCCTCGCATGAAGGAGCGCAAGAAGTACGGTCTCAAGGCAGCCCGTCGCGCACCTCAGTTCAGCAAGCGCTAATTTGCCTACCAAACCTAAAAAAGAGCGTCATCTTTCGATGGTGCTCTTTTTCTGTCTCCCTGCCGTCAAATACAAAAGGACGCCATCTTCGATGGCGTCCTTCTTCTATCCGTAATTACCTATCATTCCGGAATCTTCTCAAACACAGGATTCTCGGCAAAGTCGTCGTTGTCGCTCACCCAGGTAAAAACACCGTCGGCGATGTCGAAGTGACCGGTGCCGTTTTCGTAAATGACCAGCACGTCCACCGGCGTCGTCTCTTCTCCGGGCTGTTCACCCGGCTCGCCGAAGGAAGTCGTGACCATTCTGCCGTCGGTGTAATCGACGCGCGTACCGTCCTCACTGAGCTTGCCGCTCATGGTCCACTCGTTCGTCTCAAACGCGGAGTTGCTCCAGCTCACCTCAAAATTGAGATTTTCCCCGTCCTGTGTGACGGTCATCGTCGCGCGCTGGCTGACGCGGTCCTGATAGCCGCCGGTGTAGTCGATGGCTGTCTCCTGCTGAACCTCCGGCTCAGTATTCTGTTCCTGCTGCACCGGCTCCTGCTCCGGCGCGGGCGCATCATTTTTCGTGCCGCAGGCAGCAAGCGCCGCCGTCAGGGTGAGTGCAAGTATAATGGCAACAATTCTTTTCACAATTTCCAATCTCCTTTTCGCTGAAAAATTTTGGCTTACCCAACAGTCTATCCATATAGACGAAAAAAATGTGAAAAGGTTGCAAAAATCATCGGTCACTAATGTACTAGCATATATAACATTTTCCGCCCCGCATGGGGTGGGTTTGGGAGGGGAAATCGGTGAAGCGCTGCCCGTGGCAGAGCAAGCGAGCCGATTTCGAGGAAGCGGCACGATTGGCGCGACCAGCGGGAAGCGCAAATCGTATTGCCGCGACGGTGAGCGCCGAGGCACACGCAAAAAAAGCCGCCGACCTTTCGGTCGGGGGCTTTGGAGCGGGCGACGAGGCCCGAACCCGCTACCTCCACCTTGGCAAGGTGGCGCTCTACCAGATGAGCTACGCCCGCGGAACATTGGTAATGTTAGCAGACGTTTCCCGTTTTGTCAAGTACAAAAATCCGCTTATTTTGAAAATGTCGTTTGTAAACTCAAATTGCAAACAGGCATGGAGTTTAAGTTTATACGAATCCCTGCGCAATTTACTCAAAAATTTTTGTTGCTTATTCGGCGCGGGTATAGTAAAATACCTCTGTTGAACTCCTCCGCATACAGCTGCGGAACCGGTCTCGCGCAATGGATGCCTGCGAACCATGTCAGGCGGGGAACCGAGCAGCATTAAGCGGGACCATTCATGTGCCGTGAGGGTGCCGGTTCCGTGGCTGTATCCGGAGGAGATTTTCTTTGGGAAAGGGGCGAAGAAGATGTATCAGGCGCTTTACCGCAAGTGGCGTCCCAAGACGTTTGCAGACGTGGTGGGGCAGGAGCATATTACCGCAACGCTGCAGCGTCAGGTCGCCGAGGGACGGCTTTCGCACGCCTATCTCTTCACCGGCACGCGCGGCACGGGCAAGACCACCTGCGCCAAAATTCTCGCCAAGGCGGTCAACTGCGAAAGCCCCGTGGACGGCAACCCCTGCAACACCTGCCCGAGCTGCCTCGGCATCGAAAGCGGCAGCTTTCTCGACGTGATGGAGTTGGACGCCGCGTCGAATAACGGCGTGGACAGCGTGCGCGCCCTGCGCGACGAGGCGATTTATTCCCCTGCCCAGGTCAAGCGCCGTGTCTACATCGTGGACGAAGTCCATATGCTCTCGACGCCGGCGTTCAACGCGCTTTTGAAAATCCTCGAGGAGCCGCCCGAGCATCTGATGTTCATTCTCGCGACGACGGAGCTGCACAAGGTGCCCGCGACGATCCTCTCCCGCTGCCAGCGGTTTTCGTTCCGCCGCATCCTGCCGCGCGATATCGAAGCGCGGCTCGACCACGTGGCAAAGGCGGAGGGTATCGACTTAAAGCCCGACGGCGCGGAGCTGCTCGCGCGACTGTCCGATGGTGCGCTGCGCGACGCGCTGTCGCTTCTCGACCAGTGCGCGGCGAGCGGCGGTGCGGTGGATGCTTCTGCGGTGCTCGAAACGCTGGGGCTTGCGGGCAACGTGCAGACCGCGCAGATGATGGAATGTATCCTCCGGCGCGACGCAAAGGCGGCACTCCTGCTATTGAACCGCCTCTATGCGGGCGGCAAGGACGTCGGCGCGGTACTCGGCGAACTGTATACGCTCGCGCGCGACCTGCTCATCTCGACCGCCGCGCCCGAGGGCGGGGCAAGCCTACTCTCCGGCGGGTACGACGCAAACACGATGAAAAACCTGCTCGCGCTGGGCAGCAGCGCAAGATTCGTCCAGCTCAGTACGGTGTTGCAGACCGCGACGGCGGAGCTGCAATACTCCGTCAACCGCCGCACGGACGCGGAGCTGTGCTTGCTCAAGCTCTGCGACGAGACGCTCTCCGGAGACCTCGCGGCGCTGAGCGCGCGCATCGCGCGGCTGGAAGAACACATCGCGGCGGACGCGGCATTTGCCGCAAGTCCTGCGGCGCAGACCGCACCGAAAGCAGCGGAGGCTGCGCCGAAGGCGCCTGTGCCAGAGCCGCCGCATGACGACGTTCCGTGGGAAGAGCCGCCCGTCGAGGAAGAGGGGCCGCCGCCCTACGGCGAGTTGGTGGAACCGCCGAAGCGGGAAGAGCCGCCGCAGCCGGAGACCGCACCCCCCGCGCCCGAAGTGAGCGCCCCGTCCGAAGTGAGCGCCCCGTCTGACGACGGCGACGTGTACGCGCAGCTCATGGAAAGCTACAAAAACAAGCTCCCCGTGTTCAGCCGCGCCTTCGTCGGCAACACAAAGGGCCGCGTGGCGGACAACACGCTCACGGTCTACGCCCCCGACGACGCGACGAAGAAGATGGTGGACAACGCGAACGTCTTGAGTGTGCTCGAGGAGGTCACCTCCCGCGCCGTCGGCAGGGAAGTGAAAGCGCGCGTGGTCGTCGGCGTACCGACGGGCGAAAGACCGCACGATCCGATGGAGGATCTCGTGCGGCTCGGCAGTAAATTCGACAATTTCAAAATAAAGTAAGGAGACAAACGACATGGCAAAGGGTTACAGCGCGCGCCGCGGATTCTCGAACGGCGCGGGACAGGCGATGAAGCAGCAGCAGATGCAGCAGCAGCTCATCAAGATGCAGGAGGATATGCAGAAGGCGCAGCAGGAGGTCGAGGAAAAGACCTTTTCCGCGTCCGTCGGCGGCGGCGCGGTGAGCGCGACGGTCAACGGCAAAAAGGAGGTCGTCGCGGTGAACATCAAGCCCGAGGCGGTCGATCCCGAGGACGTGGAGATGCTGCAGGATCTTATCATTTCCGCCGTCAACGAGGCGCTGCGTCAGGCAGAGGAAGCCATGAACGGCAAGATGAACGCGTTCACGAGCGGTCTGGGTCTCGGCGGCTTCGGTCTGTAAGAAAAACGAAACAAGGGAGAGGGCAAAAGCCCTCTCCTTTGCATTTTGGCAGGCCCTCGAAATTTGGGGCTTTTGCTTTGGGACAAGCTGTGCTATAATGTAAACTCCGAAATTTCTGACAAAAACGGGGAGGTGACGCCGTGCAGATCGGCAATGTGCATATTGACTCTAAGCTCGCGCTCGCGCCGATGGCGGGCGTGACTGACGCGGCGTTTCGGCAAATCTGCTCCGAGTTCGGCGCGGGCTATACCGTCACGGAGCTTGTGAGCGCGAAAGCGCTGTGCTATCAGGGCGAAAAGAGCAAGCTCCTGCTAAAGCCCTTCCCCGGCGAGCATCCGACCGCCGCGCAGATCTTCGGCAGCGAGGAAACTGCGATGGCGGAGGGCGCGGCGATCGCGCTGGAGGTCTCCGGCGCGGACATCATCGACATCAACATGGGCTGCCCGATGGGGAAGATCGTCAATAACGGCGACGGCTGCGCCCTCATGCGCGACGTCGACAAGGCGGCGCGCATCGCGGAGGCGGTCGTGAAGGCCGTCAGCGTCCCCGTGACGGTCAAAATGCGCCGCGGCTGGGACAAGGGCAGCATCAACGCCGTCGAGCTTGCCGTGGCGCTCGAATCCGTCGGCGTGAGCGCGGTCGCCGTCCACGGACGCACGCGCGCGCAGCTATACGGCGGGCAGGCGGACTGGAACACCATCCGCGACGTGAAGCAGGCGGTCAGCATCCCCGTCATCGCCAACGGCGACGTGTTTTCCGCCGGGGACGCGGTGCGGATTCTCAAGTTCACCGGCGCGGACATGGCGATGATCGGGCGCGGCAGCTTCGGAAATCCGTGGATTTTTCAGCAGGCGAAAGCCGCGCTCGCGGGAGAGGAAATTCCCGCGCTGCCGCCGCTGCCTGAGCGGATCGACACCGCCGTGCGGCAGATCGAGCTTGGCGCGCAGTACCGCGACGAGCGCGTGGCGGTACTGGAGGCGCGGCACCATCTGTGCTGGTACTTAAAGGGCGTCAGCCACGCCAATTACTATAAGGAACAGATTGTGCAGATGTGTACGCTTGACGACGTACACCGCGTCGCAAAGGGTATCAAACGGGACTTAAAATAGGGGAAAGAATGAACGAAAAAGAACTGATCCTGCTTTTGCAGCAGGGAGACGAAGCGGCGTTTGAAACGCTTGTGCGTCTCTACGAGAAAAAAATCTATACGCTCTGCCGCCGGATGTGCGGGAACGACGAGGACGCGCAGGAGGCGGCGCAGGACGCGTTTTTGGCGCTGTGGCGCTCGGCGAAGAGCTTTCGCGGCGACGCGAGCCTTTCGACATGGCTCTATCGGCTTGCGACCAACGCCTGCATCGACCTTTTGCGCCGCAGCAAGCGCGGCGGCGAGCGCGTTTCGCTCGACGACGAGGAAACGACGTTCGAGCTGGTGGATGCGGCTCCGCTGCCGGAGCAGGCGCTCGAGCGCAAGGAGACGCAGCGGCTGATCAATGAGGGACTTGCCGCGCTGCCGGAGGACTATCGCGCGATCCTGCTGCTGCGCGAGGCGGAGGGACTTTCCTACGCCGAGATCGCCGCCGCGATGCACATGGAGCTGGGCACGGTCAAATCGCGCATCAGCCGAGGACGTGTGCTGCTGCGAAATTATTTGACCGCGAGCGGGAACTTTTTTGATTCGGCTTCGTCAAAAGTGACAGAATGTAACCGGGAGGAGATGAGCGCCAAATGAAATATTGTGAAGAGTACCTTCCCGCGCTCTCTGCCTTGATGGACGGAGAACTGAGCGATGCCGAACGCGATAAAGTCCTCGCGCACCTTGAGACCTGCGAGGGCTGCCGCACCTATCTCGCCGAGCTGACGGCGATGCACGCGGCGTTTGAGGACATGGAAGAATACGACGCGCCCGAGGGCTTTGCAGACGGCGTGATGGCGCGAGTGCACGAAGCCGCACCGAAAAAGCGCACGCACCGCGCGGCATGGCTGTCGCTTGCGGCGTGCGCGGCGATCGTAATTTTCGCCGTCGGCGGCCCGCTGCGCTCTCAGTTTGGCGCGAAGTCCGCGGCGGACAATGCGGCGCCGGAAACGGCGATGATGACGATGGCGGAGCCGGAGGAGCGTGCCGAGGAAGAGTATACGGACGAATTTGCCTCCGTGCAGAGCGCGCCGATGACGATGGACAGCACGGCGCGGACGGGCGCCTGGGAGCTGCCGGCGATAAGCGCTTTTGCAGATATCAAACCCACGGAGGGCAAAGCTGCCGAGGAGGCGAACGACGCGTCGTTTGCCAACGAAGCGGAGCTGCCGCGCTCTGTCGTGTTCGTCTACGGCGCGGCGCGCGAGAACTACCTCATCGAAGAGGCGGTGAGCTTTTCTTATTACGCCGACGGTACTACGGCGGGCTACGACCTGCTCGTGGAAAAGCTCGACGAATTCCTCGCCCTGCTCGACGCGGACGGACTTACCTACGAAAGTTCCGTTGCGAAGCAGGCGACTACGTTCTACGTTCAGTACGAGGGGGGAAATACCAATGGATAACGCTTCCCTCGGCATCATCGGCGGGGCGGACGGCCCGACCGCGATTTTCATCACGGGCAGTCTGACACGCGCGATACTTACTCCCATGCTTGTGTGCGTCGCGCTGATGCTGTTTTTGTACGTCCTGCTTTATCGCAGGGGAAAGCTCAAGAGCGTTTGCTGCGTGCTTTCGATCCTTGCGATCATCGCCGCCGATCAGATGGCGAAGCTCGCGACGCTCTCGTTAGAGCTGGGCGAAACGGCGGACTTCCTGCCGCCGATCCTTCGGCTGCGGCGCGTGCATAACTACGGCGCGGCGTGGTCAAGCCTATCGGGTGCGCGGTGGCTGCTCATCGCGGCGACGGCGATCGGCATCGCGGCGCTTATCTGGCTGCTCATCAAGATCGTGCGCCATCCGCTTGGCTTTTGGGCGCTCACGATGGTCATCGGCGGCGGCCTCGGCAACCTCATCGACCGCATTTTCCGCGGCTACGTCGTGGATATGTTCGACGTGATGCTCTTTAATTACCCCGTCTTTAACGTGGCGGACTGCTTCGTGGTGGTCGGCACGATTTTGGGACTTGTTTACTACCTCAAATATTACGCGGAAAGTGACGCAAAGAATTGGGAGAAGAAGAATGGAGCCGATTCTGCTCAAGACAACTGAAGAATCGCGCGGCAAGCGGCTCGACGCTTACCTTGCAGACACGCTTGACGACCTGACGCGCTCGGCGGCGGCGAACCTCATCGAAGCGGGCGCGGTGATAGTGGACGGAAAAACCGCAGCGAAGAGTCTGAAGCTTGCAGGCGGCGAGACCGTGGAGGTCACGCTCCCGGAGCCGGAGCCCATCGACGCCGTGCCGCAGAATATTCCGCTGGACGTTGTGTATGAGGACGGCGACGTGATCGTGGTCAACAAGCCGTCCGGCATGGTGGTGCATCCCGCACCGGGACACGCCGACGGTACGCTCGTCAACGCGCTTTTGTACCATTGCGGTGAGAGCTTGTCCGGTATCGGCGGCGCGCTGCGCCCGGGCATCGTGCATCGCATCGACCGCGACACGAGCGGGCTCATTATCGCCGCGAAGAATGACGCGGCGCACCAGAGTTTGACTTCTCAGCTCTCCGACCACACGCTGGGCAGGACGTATGAGTGCATCATCACGGGCAACCTCCGCGCCGACAGCGGCACCGTGGATGCGCCCATCGCGCGGCATCCAAGCGACCGCAAAAAAATGGCGGTCGTAGCAGGGGGACGAAACGCCGTGACGCATTGGGCGGTCATCGCGCGTTACCCGGGCTATACGCACGTGCGCTGCCGCCTCGAAACGGGGCGCACGCATCAGATCCGCGTCCACATGGCGTATCTCGGTCACCCGATTTTGGGCGACACGGTGTACGGCAGCAAAAAGGAAGTGCCGGGGCTGACGGGTCAGTGTCTCCACGCGGTGGGGCTGCAATTCATCCACCCGCGCACGGGGGAGCTTGTGCAGCTCACCTGCCCTCTTCCGGAGGAATTCACGAAGATGCTCCGAAAAATCGACAAATAAAAAAGACGCCGAACGGCGTGTTTTTTCGCGTCAAGTTTACTTTTTCTCTTCGTCCAGACTGTCGAGCGCGACGCGGACGGCTTCAACGACAAACGCGGAAAAGGTGCAGTCCGTTCCGCAAATCGCGGCGTCGATGCGCTCGATCAGGTCGTTCGGAAAGCGGACGCTCTTGCAGGTCGTCGGCGGTACACTCGGGATTTTGAACTTTGCCATATCACACCTCGCATTGCAATTTGTAATACATATCGTATTGCATCTTTTGCAAAAACGCTGTATGATAAACGTATGACAGTAAAGGGGTGAGAATATGGAAAACTATCAAAAGCTGTATGCGCGGATGGTGGACGCTTCGGAGCGGGCCATCAGCGAGATCGAGCAGCAGAATTTCGGTGCAGCAAGGGAAATTCTGATCGCCGCAGAGCAGGAATGCGAGGAGCTTTATATCGGCGAAGAAGCAAAAAAGCAGCCGTGAGGCTGCTTTTTTAATATCGCTTGTCCAGAATGTCAATAATGTCGGCAATGGCGCCGTCCTTGCAGTGGCAGACGATCTGCGCGCCGCTTTGCAGCACCTCGGGGACGCTGTTTTCCGGCGCAAAGCCGATGGCGGCGACGTCGAACATCGGAATGTCGTTGAGGTGGTCGCCAGCGCAGTAAATATCCTTGCGCGCAACACCCAAAAGCTCCGCGAGCCGCAGCACCATGCCGCCCTTGGTCGCGCCGCGCACGGTCATTTCCAGCAAATGGTCGCTCGAGTAGATCAGCTCGTAATCCTCCGCCCACGGCCGCGAGCGGATGAAGGCGGCAACCGTATCAAGCACGCTGCGCTCGTCCTCGAAGAGCAGCTTGATGATGGGAAGATCCACCTCGCGAAAAGACTGCACCTCCTGCGTTTTCGCGCGGGTGAGATGCTCGTGGGAGCGGACGAAGTCATTGGGGTGCAGGGCGTGGATGCGGCGGTCGTCGTGATAGACCTCGAACGTGAGGTCGGGAAAGCGGGCAAGCAGTTCGTCCACCTGCGCGTAGATCGCGTCGGTGAAAAACGCGGTATAGACGTATTCGTCGCGGGTAAAATCGTAGAGCGCGGCGCCGTTGGCGATGACGCAGGGGACGTTGCAGGGAAGATCGCGCGCGTAGGGCGCGAACGCGGGCAGCGCGCGCCCCGTGGACACGGCGAAAAGCCCGCCGTTTTCGATAAAATAATGCAGAGCCGCGCGGTTGCGCGCGCTCATCGGGGGAATATCCTCGCCGCGCTCCAGCGCGCCCTGCGTGTAGACGAGCGTATTGTCAAAGTCGCTGGCGAGCAGCACACGGTCAAATTTCCCCATAGCTAGCCTCCCGAATGGTTTCTTTTTGGACAGTATACGACATTTCGAGCAAAAAATAAAGCGCCAAAAGGCGCTTTATTTTTATTCTTCGGTTTTCGGCGCGCCGCCGCGATGACGGCCTCTGCCGCCGCGGCGATGGTGGGGGCGCTTGCGCTTCTCCACGTCGCTGCTCTCGCTGGGACTGTCCACAGCGTGAACGGAGACTTTCTGCACGCTCACCTTTTCGGCGCCGGCGTTGTTTGCGCGCTCCTCAGCGCCGCGCTTTTCACCGCCGTCTCTGCTGCGGCCTCTGCCGCCGCGATGACCGCGTCCGCCGCGGCGGAAGCGGCGCTTCTCGCCGCCCTCCTCCGGTGTTTCGGCAAAATCCGCACCGTCAAAAACCTCTTCAACGGCGGTCAGATCGCTGCGAATTTCGACGGGTTCTTCCATTTCACGGTAGCGCTCGGGAAGTTCCTTGGGAAGCTCGATGCCCTCGCGGCTGCCCTTGCCGTTGCGCAGCACTACGATCTCGCTGTTGCGGTAGCGCTTGGGGCTTTCGGGCTGGGCGTCGAGCTTGACGACGACCTGCTCGCGCAGAATGTCCACGTTGCTCACGTTGCCAAGGCCGTCCGGCGTCGCCACGAAGGAGTCCGCCTTCGGGCAGCGGCGCACGGCGTCCTCATAGGCGTCCTGCTCGTACTTGAGGCAGCACATGAGCCTGCCGCACGCGCCGGAGATCTTGGTGGGGTTGAGGCTCAGGTTCTGCGTCTTCGCCATCTTGATGGACACGGGGATAAAATCGTCCAAAAACTGCGCGCAGCAGAAGGGGCGGCCGCAGATGCCGATGCCGCCGAGCATCTTCGCCTCGTCACGCACGCCGATCTGACGCAGCTCGATGCGGGCGCGGAAGACGCTTGCAAGGTCGCGCACCAGCTCGCGGAAATCGACGCGCCCCTCGGACGTGAAGAAAAAGATGATCTTGCTGCCGTCGAAATTGCTCTCCACGCGCACGAGCTTCATGTCGAGCCCGTGATCCTCGATCTTGCGCTCGCAGATGTCGAACGCCTCGGCCTCGCGCGTCTTGTTGTATTCAAAGGTGCGGCGGTCATTCTCCGTCGCAACGCGGACGAGGGGACGCAGCGGCTGCACCACGGCGCTATCCTCGACCTCGTGGTTGCCGGAGGCGCACATGGCGTATTCCTGCCCCTGCGCGGTCTCGACGATCACAAACTGATTCGGCGCGACAGAGATGCCGCGCGGATCAAAATAATATTCTTTACAGCCGCCGCGAAAGCGGACACCGATTACTTCCGTCAAAAGAGTTCCTCCAATTCAACGGCAAAGCCGCCGAGAACGGCGCCTGTGCCGACGTTGTATGTGCAATGGTCACGGTAAGTCCGTAACAAATCTATTGTGCCGAGAATTTGCGTTTTTGTCAAGCGTTTGCTGATGAGCGCCGCCGTTTCACGCAGATTTTCCGTCAGTTGTTCGCCGTAGTGCGACAAAAGCGCGGCGGCAAAAACGAGCCGGACCTGCTCAAAAAGCTCGCCGAGCGCGTCGCGCTTGACCTTGTCCCGCTCGAGGACCGCGAAAAAGGCGGCGCGCTGCGCACCCGTCCCGTCCGCGATCAGTCGGGCAAGCTCGAGCGCTTGTGTGAGGTCGGCATCCTCCGCGCGCTGCATCGGCGCGGTCTTGATCTCCACGCAGCGTGAGCGGATCGTCTGCAGCAGCGACGCGGCGTTTTCCGCGCAGAAGAAGAACGCGGCGTAGGCGGGGCCCTCCTCCACGGTCTTGAGCAGGACGTTCTGATCCTTTTCCGTCAGTACGGAGCAGTCCTCGAAAATGTAGATCTTCCGCGCGCCCTCGTTCGGGCGGATGAAAACGTCGGAGCGCATCCGGCGCACCACGTCCACCGAGATTTCGGCGTGCTCGTCATCGCGCACGAACGTGACGTCGGGATGGATGTCCTGCATGACCTTGCGACAGGCGGGGCAGGCGAGACACGGTCTTCCCGCGCCGGAGACGCACTCCATCGCGGCGGCGGCATAGCGTGCGGCGGCGGTGCGCTCGCCCGGGCCGCTGAAGATGAGCGCGTGGGACAGCGCACCGCGTGCGGCAGTCTCGCGAAGCCGGCGCGCGGTATTCGATTGTGCAAAAGCGGTGAGATCCATAGCGCGCTCCCTGTCCGATGTCTATAACTAGGATTATTATACTGCAAAATCATGCCGAGCGCAAGGCTTGTTCACGCGGTGCAGACACGCAAAATGCGCGCGCCGGCGGGAAATTGCTAAAAATTTCACAGATTTTGAAAAAAATGATTGAAAGTATCGCAAAATCCGTCTATAATAATTGAGCTTGTAACTTATTTTTGTTTGCAAAACCAATTTACATACTAAAATTTGGAGGAAAAATATGAGCAAAAAGTACGTTTATCTGTTCTCCGAGGGCAACGCTTCCATGCGCGAGCTGCTCGGCGGCAAGGGCGCCAACCTCGCCGAAATGAGCAACATCGGTCTGCCCGTTCCCCAGGGCTTCACCATCACCACCGAGGCCTGCACCCAGTATTATGAGGACGGCCACAAGATCAACGACGAGATCATGGCTGAGATCATGAGAAACGTCGAAGAGATGGAAAAGATCAACGGCAAGAAGTTCGGTGATCTCACCAATCCGCTGCTCGTCTCCGTGCGCTCCGGCGCGCGTGCGTCCATGCCCGGCATGATGGACACCATCCTCAACCTCGGCCTCAACGACGAGGTCGTCGCCGCCATGATCCGCG
>JAZLIU010000122.1:0-3176 GCA_045617565.1 Oscillospiraceae bacterium | reverse complement strand
GTTCTCCGGCACGATCACGGATAATCTCCGCTGGGGCAATCCCAATGTGACGGAGGATGACATCATCGAAGCCTGCCAAATGGCGCAGGTGCACGACTATATCTCCTCCTTCTCTGACGGGTACGACAAGTGGATCGAGCAGGGCGGCACGAACGTCTCCGGCGGGCAGAAGCAGCGCCTGTGCATTGCGCGTGCGCTGCTCAAGAAGCCGAAGATCCTTATTCTTGACGACTCGACCAGCGCGGTCGATACCCGCACGGACGCGCTCATCCGCCAGAGCCTGCGCGATTACATTCCCGCAACCACCAAGCTCATCATCGCCCAGCGCGTGGCAAGCGTGATGGACGCCGACCTCATTCTCATTCTCGATAACGGTCAGATCGCCGCACGCGGCACACATGAGGAGCTGCTCAAGACCAGCGGCATTTATCAGGAGATTTACTCCCAGCAGACGAAAGGGGGTGAAGAGAATGCCTAAAATGCGCGGCAACGTCAAGCTCAATGCAAAGGGCAAGCCCGTCTTTAACGGCAGGGCGCTCCTTCGCGTGATCAAAATGCTTCTGTCCTTCTACCCCGTTCTCTTCCCCGTCGTGTGCGTGTGTACGCTCTTCAATGCCGCAGCCTCCGCCATTCCCTCGCTCTTTACGCAGCAGATCGTGGCGATCACGGAAAAATGGTATGTAAGCGGCGACTGGGCCAGTGCGAGCGCCGAGATCGTGCCGAAGCTGAAGATCCTCGTCACCCTCTATGTCATCTCGCTCATCGCCGTCTTTTTGCAGGCACAGCTCAATGCCATCATGACGCAGGGGTATCTGTCCAAGATGCGCAAAAAGCTCTTCAACGGGATGCAGGATCTCCCCATCCGCTACTTTGACTCGCATCGCCACGGCGACATCATGAGTCACTACACCAACGACATCGACACCCTGCGTGAGCTGGTGTCCCAGTGCATTCCGGCGCTGCTGCGCTCGGGCTGCATCGTGGTGGTCGTGTTCTCCATCATGGTGTGGTACTCCCTCCCGCTCACCGTTCTCATCATTCTCGGCATCGTTGCCATGACGCTGGTATCCGGCAAGCTCGGCGGCGGCAGCGCGAAGTACTTCGTGCGCCAGCAGCAGAGCGTTGCGGCGACCGAGGGCTATATTCAGGAAATGATGAACGGGCAAAAGGTCGTCAAGGTCTTCTGCCACGAGGACGCCTGCCAGCGCGACTTCGACAAGCTCAACGAAACGCTCTGCGAGGACGCGCGCAAGGCGCACACCTACGCCTCCTGCCTCGGCCCCATCATCATGAACATCGGCAACATCCTCTACGTGCTCATCGCCGTGCTCGGCGGCGCGTACCTGATCGCGGGACTGCCGAACGTGTCGCTCTCCGGCAAGGCGCTCGACATCTCCATTCTCATCGTGTTTTTGAATATGGTCAAGCAGTTCACCTCGAACTTAAACCAGCTCACCCAGCAGGTCAACGCCATCGTCATGGGTATGGCGGGCGCGGAGCGCGTACTTGACCTGATGGACGAAAAGCCGGAGGCGGACGACGGCTACGTCACGCTCGTCAACGCAGAGATCGCACCCGACGGAACGGTCACGGAGGTCGATCGCCGCACGGGTCACTGGGCGTGGAAGCACCCGCACGGGGACGGTACGATCACCTATACCGAGCTCCGTGGCGACGTGCGCCTTGTGGACGTGGACTTCTCCTACGTCGAGGGCAAGCAGGTGCTCTATGATGTCTCAGTCTACGCAGAGCCCGGTCAGAAGGTCGCCTTTGTCGGCGCGACGGGCGCGGGTAAGACGACCATCACCAACCTCATCAACCGTTTCTACGACATTGCCGACGGCAAGATCCGCTACGACGGCATCAACATCAACAAGATCAAAAAGTCCGATCTGCGCCGCTCGCTCGGTATCGTGCTGCAGGATACGAATCTCTTCACCGGAACGGTCATGGAAAACATCCGCTACGGCAAGCTCGACGCGACGGATGAAGAGTGCATCGCGGCGGCGAAGCTCGCGGGCGCGGACGACTTTATTACGCGCCTGCCGCGCGGCTACGATACGGAGCTGACCGGCAACGGCGCCAACCTCTCGCAGGGCCAGCGCCAGCTGCTCGCTATCGCACGCGCCGCGGTCGCCGATCCCCCGGTGATGATCCTCGACGAGGCAACGTCGTCCATCGACACACGCACCGAGGCCATCGTCCAGCGCGGCATGGATAAGCTGATGGAGGGCCGCACGGTGTTCGTCATCGCGCACCGCCTCTCCACCGTCATGAACTCCGACGTCATCATGGTGCTTGACCACGGGCGCATCATCGAGCGCGGCGACCACAACCGGCTCATCGCCGAAAAGGGCACCTACTATCAACTCTACACCGGCGCGTTTGAATTAACGTAGAATGCTTTTCTTTTGCAATTTATATTTTTCAGTCGATTTTTATTTTTTCGGATGAGGCTTCTATACGTTTGAAAAGAGCATCTACAACGACCTTTTGTCAGAGATGGGGAGGTCTTCCCACCTGTCGATGTAGTTGCTGACAGACGAGATTTCTTGATCCTTCTTTGTTAAGGACTGAGAGCATTTCATTCAATTCGCACTGTTCCTCATTCAGCTCCGAAATGCGATTGTTTATGTACGCCATTACGATATCGTTCGCTTTTGGTATTTTGTCCAACAATTCGTTGATTTCTTTATCAATCGCAGAAATTCGGGTCTTTTGTTTGGGTGTGTAACTAAGAATTAGAGAGGATAAAATGCGTTCTTTTCTTGAAAAAATCATAACAATCATTCTGCTGGCCGTCGCAGCCACAGGAATACAGTTGTTGCTATCAAAGTGCCTCAAGCTGAATGATACGCTTGATAAAGTGCTTTTTGCTTTTTTGGCGTACTTGGTCCGTGGTTTATATCAAAGAAATCGGTTTTCAAAGTCAGCCTGTTATAGTATGGATGAGCATAAGAGCCTTGGTCTGATAGTGAGTGTTTCGTGGGCGGTAGGAAATTATATTTTAGCTTTTACTTTATACAAATTTGTATTTTTTGTTTCTCATCGTTCGGAAATATGGAATTATTGGATTATGTTTTGTCTGATGCTTCTTTTCGAGTGGAATTACGTTTATGTATATGAAACAAGAGCCAAAAGAGCGAAGGAAGAGAAGGCGCAGGAGGCACAGGAAA
>JAZLIU010000121.1:0-3290 GCA_045617565.1 Oscillospiraceae bacterium | reverse complement strand
ATATTCTCCGCGTCGACAAGGCCTTCGAGGTTTTCCGCGCCGCCGAACGCGCCCATCATCTCGTTGGAGATGTTGTCAAGGTCCTCGTCGGTGATGCCCATGCGGCGCATCATCTCGTCGACCTGCGGAAGTCCGAGGTTCTTGGCGCACTTGAGGCAAAGGCCCTCGTTGATGTTCTTTCCGTTTTCCTGGCGCGTGATGAACACGACGGCGAGGTTTTTCTTACACTTGGAGCAAAGTTGAGGCTGCATTCGTTATTTTCCTCCATTCAGGGATGCGATCAGAGTAAGCGGGGTATGTGTCGAGAAGAATTTCAAAAGATATGTACTTTCGGCACTCTCGCGCAGGAAGGTAATGCCGAAGCGCGGCGCAAGCCACAAAGCCAGGTAGACAAACAGCAGCACTTCCAGCAGTCCCAGAATACCGCCGCCGACGTCGTTAAGCGTCTTGAGCACCGGCAGATCAAGAACATGGTCGAAAAGGCGCGTGAATAGCTTCAGTACGATCAACAGGAGCAGAAACAGGACAAGGCTCAGCACCGCCTGCACCGCCGTGTGGACCATCGCGTATGCCATTGCCGAAACGGCGGCGGCAGCGGACTCCTTCGCGCTGTCCTTCAACCCGGAGACCAGCTTGCTGTTTGTCACATCATCCAGGAAGGTGCGGATCGTTTCCTCTTTGAGACCGATTTTTTCAAGTAATTGGCTGAATGTGTCGGAGACCTTTCCGTCCAAAAACGCTTCGATATCGTTCTGCGCCGCGTCCTTGAGGGCATCGGTCGCCTGCGTATCGCTGTACGCGCTTTCAAGCCGCGCCGTGATCTTTTCCTCCACCACCGGATAGATAAGATCCGTCACCGGTTCGGTGAGCGCATTGGCAATCAGCACTGAGCCGACAAGTGCCACGATCACCACGACAAAGCCCATCAGGCTTTTGAAAAGGCCGCGCTTTGCGCCGATGCAGTAACCCGCAACGAGGACCAGCAATAAGATAACGTCGATAATAAGTGCATTATTCATGTTCTTTCTCCTTTTTGCAAGTGAAAATGCTGTTAATCAGGGAATATATAGCCACGCGCCCGACGTACCCAGCAGCAGCGCCGTCCCGTCGTCGCGCATGATGACACCCTTGGCATAGTTGGTGTCCTCAAGCACTGCGTATTCGCTTAAATCCAAAGTGTAGACCGTGAGGCTATCACTGCACAGCACCGCAACATATTTGCCCGCCGCCGACATACTGAGCACTTCGCGGTTGATCTCCGCCGTTCCGAGCGCCTCCCCGTCCGGTGAGACCGTGACAAGGCGGAACGTGCTGCCGCTTTTGTAGCGACTGAGCAGCAGCGCGGTATGATTCGCGCCAAGCGTGCTGAACGTGCGGAGATAGGGATACTCATAGCGGTAGCTGCCCGCAAGCGAACCGTCATCGCCGAAGATCGTCAGCCGGTCGTCCCCCAGCGCGGCGAGCCTGCTGCCCATGTTGGAAAGCGACAGCACCAGCGAGCCGTTGAGCACATTGGCAGACTCCGCCGCTCCGCTTGAGAGTGAATAGAGATTGAGCGTACTGGAGAATACGCCGTCCGTCTCGCCGGCGGTCACCGCGGCGAGATGCTTACAGTCGCGCAGAACGCAGGCGTCAAGCACGAAGCTATCAGAAGAATTGAAGGCAAAAAGCGCCGTTCCCGTGGGATCGTACACGGAAACTACGGACTTATAGCCGCTGCGCTCCGTGGTGAGTGTGAGGTAATCCGACTCGTTGAGTGAGGCACCAAGGATTCCCTCATCGCACGCTTCGCTGCAATCGCGCACCAGTCCCTTTTCCCCCACGAGAAACGCGTTCACACCGCCGACATCGTACACGAGAGCGGCGCGTGAGCCGACGGCGATGGCGGGATTTGTCATGCGGACGCTTTTGGAAAAAACCTGCGTGCCGTCGTTTGCCAGAACGGAAAACTTCGTCGTGGAGGCGACCACGAGCCGCTCACCGAGCAGCGCGTAGACGTTCGTGCGGTCCGCGTCGTAGCTGTACAGCCCCACCCTGCCCTGTTCGTCCTGCTCGACCTTGTTGTAGGAAAGAAGCCGGCGAACGCTGTCGAGGCTGTTTAAGTCCTGATACGCCGCGACTACCACGATGCCGAGCACGACGGCAAGCACCAGGAAAACGCCGAAGACGCGCCGCAGTGTACCGCGGCGGCGGGGCGGCGCCTGTTCGCGCTCCTCAGGCATTAAATTGTCGGAAGTACGCTTAGTCATTGAGTCGTTCATCCTCATACCAGAGTTTCGTCATGTATAAGCCGCCGGGCGGCACGGTGGGGCCGGCAAGCGTGCGGTCGCCGGACTCCAGAATGAGCGGAATGTCCTCCGGCGTGAGCTTACCCTCCGCAGCATACAGCACCGTGCCCGTGATAGCCCGTACCATGTTATACAAAAAGCCGTTCGCGCAGACCTTGAGCTCTAAAAGCTCGCCGTTTCTCGTCACGCGGCAGTAGTACACCGTGCGCACGGTGGTCTTTGTCTCCGTGCCGACGGAGCGCACCGCGCGGAAATCGTGCGTGCCCTCGAACGCGCGCGCGGCGCGGTCCATCATCTCCTCGTCGAGATGCTTGGGGTAGAAATATGCACGGTTTACATAAAACGGGTTTTTGATGCGTGAATTGTAGATGCGGTAGGTGTATTCTTTTTTCTTGCACGAAAGGATCGCGTTAAAGTCGTCCGCGACCTTGAGCGCCTCGCGCACGACGATATCCTCCGGCGTGTGCGTGTTGACCGCGAATGGCAGCCGCTCGACCGGAATGTGGGAATTCGTGCGGAAATTGGCGATATAGTGCTCGGCGTGGACGCCCGCGTCCGTTCGTCCGCAGCCGACGAGCTTAATCGGCTCACCGCAGACCATCGAGAGCGCACGCTCCATCGTTTCGCACACGGTGACAGCGTTTTTCTGCACCTGCCAGCCGTGATACGCCGAGCCGTTATACATCAATTTTAAGGCGATGTTTCGCATAATCGGTGTCCTTTTCCGAATGGTTTAACCCAGCACGATAATACCGACCGTCAGCGCAAGGTAAAGCAGCAGCACCGCGTAATCCCTTGCGGCATAGTGCAGGACGTGGAGCTTGGTGCGTCCCTCGCCGCCGTGGTAGCAGCGGCACTCCATCGCCGTCGCCAGCTCGTCGGCACGGCGAAATGCGCTGACAAACAGGGGCACGAGCAGCGGAATGAGCGCCTTGGCGCGCTGCAAAATGCTGCCACTTTCAAAATCCGCGCCGCGCGCCTTCTGCGCGGACATGATCTTGT
>JAZLIU010000120.1:0-2590 GCA_045617565.1 Oscillospiraceae bacterium | reverse complement strand
AAAGCCGACTGCCTCAGCAGTCGGCTTTCTTTATTCTCCTTTGATGATCGCCTTGTAGAAATCCACCGCGACGGGAAGCGCCGCGACATCCACGTTCTCGTCCACGCCGTGCATCCTCGCGTGCTGCTCCCCCGATACACGCAGGGGCAGAAAGCGCAGGCAGTTGTCGCTCACGCGCGTCATGAAGCGCGCGTCCGTCGCGCCCGTCATGATGTACGGCACAGGGATCGCCTCGGGGCAAACCGCCTTAACCGCGCACTCGACGCGCCGGAACGCTTCGCCCCGGTAGTCCGTGACGGCGGCGGGAAAGCCGTCCTCCAGAATTTCCACCGAGAGACCGTACTTTTCCGCAAGCCGCCGTACCGCCGCGACGCTTACGGTAATGCCCTGATGCGCCGACGCGCGCATATTGCCGATCACCCATGCCTCCTGCGGCAGGATATTGCGCCCCTCGGAGCCGCGCGCCATCGTGAACGCGAGCGTGGTGCGCGTCATCGCGCGCAGCATGGAAGGCAGCGCGTCGAGCGCCGCGCGGTCATGTGCGAGCGAGGCGGTATCCGCAAATTGCGTGCGCCGTTCGTCGGAAAACGTCGGTGCCATGCGCCGGAGCATCTCCGCGACGGGTGGGGTGAGCGAAACGTCAAAAATGTCGCTGTCCTCGACTTCCGCCATGAAGCGTCCAAGCCGCACCAACGGCGTATTCTTCTCCGGCGTGGAGGCGTGTCCGCCCGCGGAGCGCGCGGTGAATTTGAGGTCGATATAGCTCTTTTCCGCCACGCCGATCATCGCAAAAAGGCCCTCCGCGCCCGCGATCGGCTCCCGCTCGATCATGCCGCCCTCGTCGAGCACGAGCGAAAAGCGCACACCGCGGCGCACAAGCTCACGCGAAATGAGGTCGGCGGAGATCGAATCGTTCTCCTCGTCGCGCGCGGACTCGAAATACACGTCCTGCGCGGGGACGAAGCCCTCTTTTGCCAGCTCATCCGCGGCCTGAAGCATCGCAAAGAGACCGCCCTTGGTGTCGATCGCACCGCGTCCCCAGACCTTGCCGTCCGAAACCGTGCCGGAGAACGGGGGATAGGTCCAGTCGCCCTCGGCCTCTACCACATCGTGGTGGTTCATGAGCAGAATGGGTTCTTTTTCGCCCCGTCCCCGCCAGCGCAGGAGCAGTCCTCCGGAGAAGTCCTCCACTTCGCACACGGTGAAAAGGCGGGGAAACGTCTCGCGCAAAAGTTGGTGGAACGCGTAAAACGTAGAAAGATCTGTCTGGTTGCGGCAGGAGACCGTTTTCGCTTGAATGAGCTTCGATAGCGTATGCGCATATCGTTCGCTGCGGTCTAACATCGGTATCACCTCTTATCATTTCACTGCTATTGTTGCGGTTTTGTCGTTTTTTGTCAAGCCGGACACAAATTTTTCGCGTTTGCACCGTTTCGTGCAACTTTTCACTTCCCGCTGCATATACTGGCTGGGTAACGAATTTGAAGGAGTGAAAACGCATGAAGAAAGAGAAAGAAAAGGAAGTTCTGCGCGGCGACGTGGACGATCTCATTTTCCAGGACGACTGGTTCGTCAGTGAACGATAAAAGAACGGCACTTTCGGTGCCGTTCTTTTTGTTTATATCGTTCCCTCGATCGTGCCGCCGCCGAGGACGACCTCGCCGTCGTAAAAGACGACCGCCTGTCCCGCGGTGATGGCGCGCTGCGGCGCGTCGAAATCGACGCGCGCCGTGCCGTCCGCGCGCGGCGTGACCGTGCAGGCGCACTCCTTTTGAGAGTAGCGCGTTTTGGCGGTACAGCGCACCTCGCCCGTCGGCGCACCCATGATCCAGTTCACGCGCGAAGCGAGCAGCGACGGCGCGAACAAATCCTCATCGTCGCCGAGCAGGACGGTATTTTTCTCCGCGTCGCGCGAAATGACGTACAGCCGCTTGCCGCCGCTGACGCCGAGGCCCTTGCGCTGGCCCGCCGTGTAGCCGATGATGCCGTCGTGCCTGCCGAGGACTTTGCCGTCTTTATCCACAAAGTCACCGGCGCCGGACGTCACCTTGCCGTACTCACGCAGAAAGCGGAGATTGTCGCCGTCGGGGATGAAGCAGATGTCCTGCGAGTCCTTTTTGTCGGCGGTGGACAGCCCCGCGCGCGCCGCGATCTCCCGAATTTGCGGCTTGTCAAATTCGCCCACGGGCAGCAGCAGGCGGGAAAGCTTCTCCTGCGTGAGCTGATACAAAACGTAGCTCTGATCCTTGGCGCGGTCGCGTCCGCGCAGCAGGCGGTACCGTCCCGACGCCTCGTGAAAGTCCACGCGGGCATAGTGCCCCGTGGCGATGTAGTCGTAGCCCATAGAGAGCGCGCGGTCTAAAAAAGCGCCGAATTTCAGAGCGCGGTTGCAGTCGATACAGGGGTTCGGCGTGCGGAGCGCGCGGTATTCGGACACGAATTTGTCCATTACGCAGCGCGCGAATGCTTCGCGCTCGTCGAACGCGAAAAACGGCATACCGAGCCGCCGCGACACGGTTTCCGCATCCGCTGCATCGTCACCGCACAGCATCAATGTCGCGCCGACGCAGTCAAGTCGGAGGCCAAGCGG
>JAZLIU010000119.1:0-8963 GCA_045617565.1 Oscillospiraceae bacterium | reverse complement strand
TGCGGATATAGGTGTCTGCATGCTGGCGATCCTCAATTCCATGAGAACTTTGAGGGTAAAATAGGAGTTTATATGAGCAAAACAATAGGCGTCTTAATTCACTTTTTAACAGATGAGTACAAAGAAATGCTCGATGCTGCCGCAGCAGAAAGCGGTTATGAGGTCAAGTATTTCAAAAATTCCGCTTCTGCCGTGGGCAATGCGGATGAATGTGAGATATTTTACGGCCATCCGTCCCAGAAGGTTATCGCAAGTGCGAAGAATCTCAAATGGTTTGCCTGCTGCTGGGCGGGCGTCGACCATTTCTGCAGGGACGGCCTTTTCCGCAATGAGGACTGCATCCTCACCAACGCCTCCGGCGCCTACGGCACCACCATCGCCGAGCATATCACGATGGTCACGCTGATGCTCCTGCGCCGCCAGATGGAATATACCGAGATCATCCGCGAGGGGGACTGGCGCGTGCTCGACGGCGGCATCCGCTCGCTCCACGGCGCGCGCATCACGATGCTCGGCACGGGCGACATCGGCACGGAATTTGCCCGCCGCGCCCGCGCGTTCCACCCCAAGACGCTCCTCGGCGTGAGCCGCAGCGGTCGCCCCAACCCCGATTTTGACGCGGTCTATCCCATTGCGGAGCTCGACACACTCCTGCCGGAGACCGATCTTCTCGTGATGGCGCTGCCCTCCACGCCCGACACCGTGAACATCCTCGATGCGCGCCGTATGGCGCTTCTCCCGCAGGGCGCTTACGTCATCAACGTCGGGCGCGGCACGGCGGTCGATCAGAACGCGCTCATCGACGCGCTCGATTCCGGACACCTTGCCGGTGCATCGCTCGACGTGGTCGTACCCGAGCCGCTGCCCGCCGATCATGCGCTGCGCGGCGCAAAGAATCTGCTGCTCACGCCGCACGTCGCGGGCAACATGACGCTCGGCTACACCTGCGAGCTGAACGTGAAAATGTTCTGCGACAACCTCGCGCGCTACGCCAGCGGCGAACCGCTCAAACACGTCGTTGACAGAAAGAAAGGCTACTAAGCCCCGCCCGATACCGTCAGAAAAAGAGGACATCCTCCATGTCACAAATGCAGCCCAAAAACTTCATGCTTCGGCTCGTACAGGGCGCGGTCATCGGCGCGGGCGCGATTTTGCCCGGCATCTCCGGCGGCGTGCTCGCGGTGGTGTTTGGCATCTACCGCCCCATGATGGAGACGCTGACGCACCCGATGGCAGGACTCAAACGCTATTGGCGGTTGTTTTTTCCCATCGTCATCGGCTGGGCGGCGGGCTTTTTCGGCGGCAGCGGCGTTATATTGCTGCTGTTCGACCACTCCGAAACGCTGGCGACCTGTCTTTTTATCGGACTCATTCTCGGCACCGTCCCCGCGCTCTGGGACGAGGCGGGCGAGCAGGGACGCTGCAAAGGCGCGTATCTCGCCGCGATTCTAAGCTTTCTCGCACTCTTTTCGCTGCTGCTCGGCGTGCGTCTCGGCTCGTTCGGACAGATGCCGGCGAATGCCGTTGGCTTCCTCTTCTGCGGCGTGCTGTGGGGCGTGAGCCTGATCGTCCCAGGCATGACCTCGTCGTCCATCCTGATGGCGGTGGGGCTGCTCACGCCGATGGTCGAAGGCATCGCGTCGTTCGACCCCGCCGTGGTGGTGCCGTGGCTCATCGGCATGGGCAGCGTCGTGATCTTACTGGCACGGCTCGTAAACTGGCTCTTCAAAACGCACTACGCCCTTGCCTACCACGCGGTGGTCGGCATCGTGCTCGCCTCCACGCTCATCATCGTGCCGCTGCACTATGCGGACACAAGTGAATTGCTTTTATGTATCGCCTGCGCAGTGATCGGCGCGTATCTCGCGCATTGGAGCGGCAAATTGCAGGCGAAGAACGCATAACAATGCACAGCGGGAAGCAGGTCGCCGCAAAACAAATGGTTTTATTGGTGATTCGTATCAATCCACGCGGTACTGCGGTACCGTGGCATCCACAGGTTTCGTACGGCTGCACAGCCGCGCGAAACCTGTGGGTCTTTTTAGGCCGCCGGATGATATGCCCGTGCTTTTCAGACACGGAAATGCTCCCTTCGGGAGAAACAGCGTTTTTTCACTGTCTCTCACAAAGGGAGCATATCATTGAGCGGTGTTTTTTTCTTATTCTTCCCGGAATTTCGGCACGATCACGCCGCGCGGCGTGTCCGCCATCAGCTCGAATGTGTCGGTATCGAGATACCGCACGTCGTTATAAAGCTTCGTGAACGCATCGAGTGTGCCGATGACGTCGTAACCGTGCGCGCCGAAGCGGTAGTGCATCGGCACGATGACGCGCGGCGCGATCGCGTCCGCGATCTTTTTCGCGGTGGGCGCGTCGATGGTGAAAAATCCGCCGACGGGGAGCAGCAGCGCGTCGCAGCCTTTCACCGCGGCAAGCTGCGCCTCGCTCAGCTCATGGCCGAGATCGCCCGCGTGGACAATGGTAAGCCCGTCCGCGCGCACGATGTGCATTTTATTCTCGCCGCGCAGCGTGCCCCGCTTCTCGTCGTGGAACGTGTCCACGGTCTCCACGGTAAACGGACTTTTCTTCCCGTCCGCTATGCGCGTCACCGCTTCGGTAAAGCTGTGATCCCTGTGGGCGTGGGAGCAAAGCACCTCGTGCGCGGAAACGTGCAATGCGGGATAGCTTTCGACAAAATACGGGTCAAAGGCGACGCGGTAGCCGTCGTGCTCGAGTACAAAGCAGGAATGTCCCCGCCAGGTGAGCTTCATATTATTTCTCCTCCGCTGCGTTATTTTCCGCCGCGCTCTGCTCAGTAGGCAGCGCGTTCTTTTTTGCTTTTTTGTTCGCCCGCGCGCGCTTGACACCGCGCCACGCGCCGCGCACGATCAGCACGAGCGCCAAAATCAGCGCGATCCAGATAAGCAGCGCCAGCCAGTTGTACGCGAGCCAGATGGCGATATCTTCGAGCAGCTCACCCGCGTCCTTTATGCCCTCGGAGAACGCGTTGGAGATCTTTTCGCCAAAGCTCTTGGGCGCGTCCTCGGTGTTGGAGAGGCGATAGACCTCGTTCAAATTGAGGCACACCGTCGCGTAGTCCACAAGCGAGTCATACGAGCGCAGCGTGCCGCTCAAGTAGTCGATCTGATACTCCGTGTCGCTGATGGCGCTCTCGATGGTGATGATATCCGCCATGTTGTCGGCATCCTTCAAAAGCTCCCGGAGCCGCGCGAGCTTGATCTGTGCGGTGTCAAGGCGCGCCTTGGTATCGTAATAGCTCTCGCTGATGTCCTCGGCGGAGCTGGTCGAGTAGGTCACGTGGCACAGCTCGCCCACGCCCGTGCAGAAGCTCTCGAACTTCGCTGCGGGGACGCGCACGGTGTAGTACGCGCTGCGATAGCTGGAGGAGTAGGTGGACACGTCCTTCTGCTCGACCCAGCCGCCGGCCTCGTCGATCAGGCGGCCGATGTCCTCGTTCGCCTTTTCAAACTCCAGCGTCTGCAGCTCCAGCGTCGCGCGGTAAATTTTCTTGGCGCCATTCTGCTGCGCGGTCGTCTGCGCCTGACCGCCGTCCGCTGTCATCTTGTACGCGCCGTTGTCCCAGCCCATCTCGGCTTCCTCGGCTGCCATCGGCGCTTCCATCGGCATCGAATAGGACTCCGTCGTCGCCATATCTGCGGCTTGCTTCATTCCGTTGGCGCTTGCGCCGCAGGCGGTAATACTCAGCGTCATAACAAGGGCAATTAATACAGTCAGTAATTTTTTCATCTTCATCTCTCCCATCTTTTTTTGGGGACTTGCTATTCCATAAGACGCAAATGATTTGAAAAAGTTCCCGCGTCAGTCCAATTCGTCCAAAGTTTTTGCAAAGCTGTCCATGCAGTTGGCAAGAAAATACTCCAATTCCGGCAAAACCATCGCCTCGAGCGCGGCGCGCGTCTGCTCGGCGGCTTTTTTGAACTCCATGTTGCCCGCCTTGAGCTCCTCCACGCACTTGATGTACGCCGCAAGCTTATCCGCCGCCTTGACGAGCGCGCGCACGCTCTCGTCCGTGTTTTGCAGCAACGGCACATAGTCCGCGCGAATGTCGCCCGGCAGCATGGACAGCAGCTTTTCCTCCGCCACGCGCTCGACCTTGCGGTAGGACTCCTTGATCTCGGGATTGTAGTATTTAATCGGTGTCGGCATATCGCCGGTCAAGATCTCCGTCGCGTCGTGGTAGAGCGCAACGACGGCGACGCGGTCAGCATCGACGCTCCCGCCATACACGCGGTTACGGATGATGGCAAGCGCGTGCGCGAGCACCGCGACCATGTGGCTGTGCTCGGAGATATTCTCCTGCTCCGTGTTGCGCATCAGCGCCCAGCGCTTGACACAGCGCATCCGGGAGATATAGGCAAAAAAGTGATTTCCCATCGTCAATCCTCCAACGTACCGCGAAGCGTTTCGCCGTCTACGGCGGTGATCTTCACCTGCTTCACCTGATTGTGCAGTCCACCCTCTGCCACGCGCACCTCCATGTAGTTCGGCGCGTGGCCGGCGCTGTGGCCGTCCTTATCCTGCTCGAAGAGCACCGCGAACGTCCTGCCGATGCAGCGAGTCATATATGCGCGGTGCATCGTCTCGGCAATTTTCGACGCTCTTGCCGCGCGCTCCTCGCGCACCGCCATGTCCACCTGCTTCATCTCGGCGGCTTTCGTGCCGGGACGGATGGAGTACGGGAAAACGTGCATATCGGCGAAGCCGCACTGTTCGATGAACGCGAGCGTTTCGGCGAATTCCTCCTCCGTCTCCTCGGGGAAGCCCGTGATGAGGTCGGTGGTGATGGCGGGATCGTCGAAGTACTTGCGCAGCAGCGTACAGGACTCGTAAAAGCGCGCGGTGTCGTACTTGCGGTTCATGCGTTTGAGTGTCGCGTCGCTGCCGGACTGCATGGAAAGATGAAAGTGCGGGCAGAGGTTTTGCAGTTTCGAAGCGCGGACGCAGAATTCCTCCGTGATCGTGCGCGGCTCAAGCGAGCCGAAGCGGATGCGGACGTCGGGCGCCTCCGTGCAGAGCATTTCGAGTAGGTCGATGAGCGTCGTCCCGTCGCCGAAATCCGAGCCGTAGGAGGAAATTTCGATACCCGTGACCACGATCTCGCGGTAGCCCTCGGCGCGGAGCTGCCGCACCTGTGCCCTCGCCTCGTCCATCGGCAGCGAGCGTACTCTGCCGCGCGCGAACGGGATGAGGCAGTAGGTGCAGAAGTTGACGCAGCCGTCCTCCGCCTTCATCAGCGCGCGGGTACGGCTCGCCATGCCTCCCGCGGGCAGGACTTCAAACGTGCGGCGGCTCCACACGTCGTCCACGTTCACGATGGGCGCTCGTTCCTTCGCGGCTCGTTCGATAAGGTCGAGGAATTTCATGCGGTCGTTCGTTCCGACCAGTACGTCCGGCGCGAGCTTTTTGACGTCCTCCGGATGCGTCTGCGCGTAGCAGCCGCACGCGGCGATCACCGCGTCGGGATTGCGCCGACGCGCCTTCCTGAGCATCTGGCGCGACTTCTTGTCGCTCACGGCGGTCACGGAGCAGGTGTTGACGACGTAGACGTCCGCGACGCTTTCAAAATCGACCAGCTCGTGGCCGCGGCGCGTGAGCTCCTGCTCGAGCGCCTGCGTTTCATATTGATTCACCTTGCAGCCCAAGGTGCAGATGGCAATTCGCATGGGTTTCTCCTTGAATTTTTTCGCAGAATGGATATAATATTGTACCGTTAAAATAAAATTCTTGCAAGTCCCAAAGGAGGGATTCCCATGATTTATCTCGACCACGCCGCGACGACGCCCGTGCCCAAAGCGGTCGCCGACGCGGTGTATGACGCGCTGGTGTACGGCTGGGGCAACCCCAGCACGCAGTATCCGCACGGCGCACAGGCAAAGGGGAACGTCGACGAGGCGCGCGAGACGCTTGCGTTCGCGCTCGGCTGCAAGATAGAGCAGTTCATCTTCACCTCCTGCGGCTCGGAGAGCGACAACTTCGCCATCCAGATCGCCGTGCGGCAGAATCGGCGCGCCGGCAAGCACATCATCACCACCGCCGTGGAGCACGCCGCCGTGCTCGAACCGTGCAAGCTCTTACAGCAGGACGGCTATGAGGTGACGTACCTCAAGCCCGACAAAAACGGCAACATCACCGCGCAGCAGGTCGCCGATGCGCTGCGCGAGGACACGGTGCTGGTGAGTATGATGCTCGTCAACAACGAGACCGGCTGCGTGTTCCCCGTGCGGGAGGTCGCGCAGCTGCTCAAAGAACGCAAAAGCGCGGCGCTGCTGCACACCGACGCGGTGCAGGGCTTCTTGAAAATCCCGTTTCGTGCCGACACACTGGGCGCGGATATGATCTCGATCAGCGGCCACAAGCTCGGCGCGCCCAAGGGCGTGGGAGGACTGTACCTCGGCGAGCGTGTGCGCGCACCGAGACCGCTCATCGCGGGCGGCGGACAGGAGCGCGGACTGCGCTCCGGCACGGAGGCCACGGCGCAGATCGCGGGCTTCGCCAAAGCCGTCGAACTGCGTATGGAAAACCTTGAGCAGAAGCTCGCGCACATGGCAGAAATCAAGCAGTACGCCGAAGAAAAGGTCCTCGCCATCGACGGCGTTGTGCGCGTCGGAAACGGCACCGCGCCGCACATCCTCGCCGTCTCGCTCGTGGGGTATCCGTCCGCGAATGTCGTGACCGAGCTCGGGCAGGCGGGTATCTGCATCTCGGCGGGCTCAGCGTGCCATCGCGGGCAGCTCAGCCACGTCTATAAGGAGATGGGCCTCGACAAAAAGACCGCCGCAGGCGTGCTGCGCGTGAGCTTCGGCCCCGAAACCGCAAAAGAGGACATCGACGCGCTGTGCAGGGCGCTTCAAAAGCACCGCGACACGCGCTTCCCGCTGCTGTAAACGTGATTTTTGCCGCCACAAAAAACGCAATACCGAGGGCGCGGTTGATGCTGATGACCTCGCGGAAGACCAGCACGGCAAAGATGGCGGCGAAAATCGGCTTGAAGAGGTAGATGAACGACGCCTCGATCGCCGAGGTGTACTCCGTGATCTTCGCCATGAACAAAAAGCCGAGTCCTGCGCAGAAAATGCCGACATAAAGCAGCAGCAGCGTGGAGCGAAGCGAAAAGCCCGCCGTCAGGGAGACATTCGCGAACAGTTCCAAACCGCAGCTGCGGAAAAACGCCGCGACCGCCGGGATCTTTCCGAGCAGCAGCATGATGAGCAGCTCTCCGCCGCCGAAAAGCATATTGAAGCAGGAGATAACGACCGAGCCGAGGCGCTCCATGCGGAATTTGCACAGCGTTCCGTACAGTGCAAAAAAGATCGTTCCGAACAGCATCTCAAAAAAGCCGCGCAGGCTTACCTCGAGCTGTGTGGGGTTGAGAATGAGCAGGATGCCGATAAACTCCATGCCGATTGCAATGGCATGATTTCTGCGGATCGGTTCGTGCAGCAGAAAGTGCGCCGCAATAATGGAAAAAATAGGGTTGGTTGAGTAGATCGCCGCCGTTGCCGATGTATCCATGTGCAGCACCGCCATCTGCAAAAGCGACATATGAAGCGTGACTGTCAGAAAGCCCAGCTTTGCGAAATAGGCCCAGTCTGAGCGGTCGAGACGGATATTTTTCATCTCGCGCAGCGCAGACGGCAGTACGAAAAATCCGCCGATGAGCACGCGCTCGCAGGTGAGCTGCATGGGCGAAAACGCGCCGCCGAGCAGCTTGAGCCCGATCTCGGTGGTCGAAAAGATCAGCGCCGAGAACAGGATCAGCAGATACCCTTTTTTCCGGTTGGACATACCATCGCCTCGTTTCGACTTGCTGTCCCCTATTATACGAAGCGACACGACGTTTTGCAAGAAAAAGCTTTTGCGGCCTTTTATCTCAACATATTTATTACAGCCAGGTGCTGTCAAACCCGCAGGGCAGTAGCTCTTTGATGTTCATTTTCTTCGCCTCGCCGTTTTTGTTGAGGCAGATGACCTCCATGTCGGGGCCGAACTCGTAGAGGAACTGGCGGCACGCGCCGCAGGGGTAGCAGTAATCGTCGCTGCGGCCCGCGATGACGATGCGCTTAAATTTCCGGTGCCCCTCGCTCACCGCCTTGACCGCCGCCGTGCGCTCGGCGCAGATAGCGAGGCCGTAGCTCGCGTTTTCAATGTTGCAGCCCGTGGCAACATACCCATCCTCGCACTCAAGCGCCGCGCCGACGGGGAAGTGCGAATAGGGAATATACGCCCGCTCCAGCATGGAGACCGCAAGCTCCTTTAACTGTTGTTCATTCATCGCGGTAACTGCGGCAGATCGTCTGCCGCTTGCTCCTTTCTGAATTTACTGTTTATTTTTCCACACAAAGCGCGGGCCCTCTTCGCCCCGCTCTCCGTTTGGAACAAACCCCACCTTTTCGAGAACGCGCAGCGATGCGAAATTGTCCTCCTCCGCTTCGGCTTCGACGCATTTGACGCCCTCCTGCTGCGCCGCCCACGCGGTGACGGCGCTGACCGCTTCGGTCGCGTAGCCGCGCCCCTCGTAGCTTTCGTCGATGCCGTAGCCGATCTCGACCGCACCATCGGGCGAAACGCCCTTGAAGCACAGCTCGCCGACGTGCGTGCCGTCGCGCAGCTCGATCATCCACATGGCGTACCATGCGCGTTCATCCGGGTGCGTAAGCGCACCGCTGAGCATTTCTGTGTACGCCTCGCGCAGAACGTCGAGCTCCTGCGCGGCGATGAAGTCACGCATCTCGTCATCTGAGGCAATATGTATTGTAAGTCGTTTCGTTTGTATCATACCTTTTCCCTTTTACCAGTCCACGCCGAGGTCGGGACGCACGGAGGTGGCCATGATATGCTTGGCGTCGTAGAATTGCAGATAGCGGCTGCGGGCGTGACGGAATGTCGTCCCGTCGGGATGCAGGCGGTCGCAGATGACGGCG